>NZ_JAJEPT010000011.1:0-135356 GCF_020686995.1 Blautia fusiformis | reverse complement strand
TTGTGGACACTGTGTAAGACATTGCAGTACCGTAAGGTGTTTGCCAATGCAGTAGTGGGAGAAGCAAGAATCCCCCTGCTTTAGCTGTGGGGAGTGTCAAGTTTTCTTTGTGTGGTATAATTTATATATCAGTAGGAGTGTTAATGAATAACAATACTATATTTGACGATGTTTTCCGGACAATGGTGGAGAGGATGACTTACCTGCTCGTTCCGCTTATCAATGAGGTGTTTCATACTTCGTATCCGGAGAATGTAAAGATTGTGCATCTTCGGAATGAGCATCAGCTGGAGGATGGGGAATTGATCACGGATGCCCGGCTGTTGATCGGGGATAAGGTGTATCATATTGAGTGTTAGAGTGCGGATGATACTATGATGGCGATCAGGATGTTTGAGTATGATTTTGCGATTGCTTTGGAGAGTAGGCGGAGATTAGGACGGAAGTTTTATGTGGAGTTTCCGAGATCATGTGTAATTTATTTAAGATCTACGAAGAATACGCCGGATGTTGAGGAAGTGGAGCTGCTGCTTCCGGATGGGCAGGTGTGTATATATCGTGTTCCGACGGTGAAGGTGGAGCGTTATACAAAGGATAGCATTTTTGAGAAGAATTTACTGATGTTACTTCCGTTTTATGTAATGAGATACGAGGAGTCGGCGCATATAATAGGTGAGGATTCTGAGAAACTACGAAGATTATTGAATAACTGTGCGTCGCATTCTCGTTACTTCAGTAGTGATGAGTTAGACGCACTATTTTTGAAAATGAACAGAACAAATGTTTGTAAACTCTTCTTGCGTATGGTATAATAAAAACATGGAGAAAAATATATTTAATATCAATAATAATGGACTTTCATATGGTAGAGGATATGTGTATTCACTGCAGTACCATCTGGTATGGTGTACAAAATATCGGAAAAAAGTTTTAAAAGATGGTATTGATGCAGAATGCAAAGAAATGCTCTGTGACCTTGCAGAAGAATATAAATTTCAGATCCTGGCAATGGAGGTTATGCCGGATCATATCCATCTTCTTGTAGACTGCAGACCACAGTTTTATATCTCGGATATGATCAAGATCATGAAGGGGAACATTGCCAGGCAGATGTTTCTTGCGCATCCGGAACTGAAGAAGGAACTTTGGGGAGGGCATCTGTGGAATCCATCTTATTGTGCAGTAACTGTGAGTGACAGGAGCAGGGAACAGGTATGTTCTTATATCGAAGGGCAAAAAGAAAAACAGTAATCTGAAAGAACTCGTTTTTTATATTTGTAAGAAAGAGGAAAAAAGATGAGGACAGTATCCAGTTATGGCGTAGAACTGCGAAAACAGAATATCCCGATCCGCCAGACACTGGATATTTATCGTTCTGCGGTCAGCTGCCTGATTGAGATCTATGCCCAGGCATGGGATGAACTGGCAGTGATCACGGAACCTAAAAAACGTTTCAATACTGCAGAACATCTGGTGCATACCACAAAAAAGAATCAGGCAAGGTTTGATTTTGACCTGCGATTTCCAAAGATGCCTTCTTATCTCAGAAGGGCAGCTATCCAGCATGCCTTGGGAAGCGTATCCTCATATAAGACGAGGCTGGAACTGTGGAAAAAAATGGATAAGAAAGGCGGCACGCCGAAGCTGGTGTGTGGTAATCATGCTATGCCGGTATTTTATCGTGATGTGATGTACCGTGAGGATACAGAAGAAAAAGATAGAGCGTACTTGAAACTTTTTGACGGTCATGACTGGAAATGGTTCCGGGTCAGCCTCAGCCATACAGATATGGAATATCTCAGAAAGAACTGGGCAGGAAAAAAAGCTGCAGCTCCCGTGCTGGAAAAAAGGCATCGTAAATATTTCCTGCGTTTTTCTTATACAGAAGAGGTGCAGCTTACAAAGGCACCTGTAAAAGAACAGATCATCTGCAGTGTGGATTTAGGGATCAATACGGATGCAGTCTGCACTATTATGCGGTCAGATGGAACTGTCCTGGGAAGAAAATTTATTGATTTTCCCAGTGAAAAAGACCGGATGTACCGTGTGCTGGGACGGATACGCAGGTTCCAGCGGGAACATGGTCCTGTACAGGTGAAAAGCAGATGGGCTTATGCGAAGCGTCTTAACACAGAACTTGGAAGAAAGATCGCAGGAGCAGTTGCAGGATATGCGGAAGAAAACCACGCGGATGTGATCGTGTTTGAGTATCTGGAAACAAAAGGAAAGATATCCGGAAGAAAGAAACAGAAGCTGCATTTGTGGAGAAAAAGGGATATCCAGATAAGATGTGAACATCAGGCGCATCGCAGAGGGATGCGGATATCCAGGATCTGTGCATGGAATACCAGCAGGCTTGCCTGTGATGGGTCGGGAACAGTTGTCCGTGATCCAGGCAATCACAGTTTATGTACATTCCAGAATGGAAAAAGATATAACTGTGATCTTTCGGCGTCCTATAATATTGGAGCAAGATATTTTATCCGGGAACTCTTAAAACCCCTTCCGGCAACGGAAAGGTCTTTGCTGGAGGCAAAAGTCCCTTCAGTAAAGCGTAGGATCTCATGTGTATATGCGGACTTAAGAGAACTATTTTCAGAAATGGAACTCTTAAGAGCAGCATAAACACAGGCAGATATACAGCGGATTACCTGCAGTGTGGGAACCTGCCATATCTGGCATGGAAAAAGCGCATGACTGTGCATATCCTAAGCTACAGGCGTATCCGCCGATATTTAGCCTTGTCGCTTAAAGCGACTGAGGAGCATGTGACTTTAGTCATGTGAGATCCACTAGATTGATTGTAAGGATATCAGATTACATTTTCCGAAAAGAAGAAAAAATCAAGAAAGGAATAGATGAGGTTATGGGTGGAAAGGTTTTACAGTTGGAATCGGAACGCTTGTTTGAGCTGGGAGAAGCACGTGGGAAAATTATTGGAAAAGCAGAAGGAAAAGCAGAGGGCGAGGCTATTGGAGAAACGAGGATGAGGATGTTGATCAATCGTTTGATCGCGGATGGTCGAATGGATGAGATTGGGAAAATCATAGACAGTGCGGAGGCTTGCAGGGAGTTGTATAAAGAGTATGGTTTGTGAGAAATAAAGAGGATATTTTGTTACTGGTGACAAATGTCAGATTTTTACAGAAGAGAGGATATAAACATGGGTGTTTACAGGCGTAAGGCACAGTATCATGAGACGGATCAGATGGGGATCATCCATCATTCCAATTATGTGAAATGGATGGAAGAGGCTCGGATCGATTTCATGAAGGAGTTGGGCTTTGGTTATGGTGAGGTGGAGAAGCGGGGGATTGTTTCTCCGGTTGCAGAGGTTTCAGTTTCTTATAAGAAGCCGGTGCTTTTTGATGATGTAGTTGGGATTTCGGTTTCGGTGAAGAAGTACAGTGGTGTGGTTCTGGAGCTGGCTTATGAGTTTTTTAATGTGACCAGAAATGAGGTTTGTACAGAGGCTTCCTCGAAGCATTGTTTTACCAGGAATGGGGAGCTGGTTTCTCTGAAAAAAGAGATTCCGGAACTGGATGTGCTGTTCAGAAGCTGTGTGAAGGGGGATCGAGTCTAATGGAAGTTGTGGAGATGCTTGATAATCTGAAGGAAAAGGCCCGCAGGGACCCGGCGCTTCGGGAGATGTTGCTTGCTACCCGCAGGGAGAAAGAGCCGCTGGCTGCTTTCTGTAAGAAGTGCCGGGAGCTTGGGGTTCCGGTTTATGAGATGGATCTGATCGCAGCTGGTGAGGAATTTTATGCAGCGATGAAGAGGAGTACCAATGGCGGCGGAGAGAATTCTCCGATGCTTGAGGGTGAGGATGATTTTTATGAACTGTTTTTTGCTGGGTTGGAGTGAAAAAATAGTTTCAAAATTCCGCATCAATATACTTCTCCAGCACCGGGAACTGTACACCACCGATCTTCAGTACCTGGCTGTGGAAAGCTTTCAGATCAAAGTCCTGGCCAAGGCGGTTCTGTTCGGAAGTGCGTAAGTCCAGAAGGCTTAAGTAGCCCCAGTAGTATTTCAGATAATTTCCCGGGGTTTCCAGGATATACTGGTAGATCTCGGAGACAACGGCGCTGTCTTCGATACCAAAGGCTTTCAGAAAGCTGGCGGCTTCGGCCTGAGTCCAGCCGTTGTAATGGATCTCAATGTCCAGAAGGGAGTACATGCATAAATTGATGCTTCGGTTCAGCCAGGAGATCCTGGCAAGCTCTGTGGCAGAAGGATCCTGAATATAATCGGCGGCGTACTGGTAGGCATAGGGTTCGATGTAGGTGGCCCATCCTTCTGCAAAGCCGGAGGTGCAGAGAAGATTTCGGATGTTGGAGGATTTTTGGCGTTGGAAGGTGACAGTCTGGTAAAGATGCCCCGGGAATCCTTCATGTGCCAGTGTGGTAAAAAGCTCCAGGCCCTGGTAGCCGGCAGCCGGATTTATGTAGATCACATTGGGGGTTCCGGTATCCATAGGTGGGGTGAGATAAAAGGCGGGGCTTAGATATTCTTTCATGGAATCGTGGACTGTGCGGAGCTCAAAGGTGACATCTGTGAGAGGTGGGAAGTCTGTTTGGATCTTCTGCTGCAAGGCATTCAGCATCTGGGCAGGCTTTATTTCTCTGAAAGTGATTCCCCGGCTGAGAGTAGTCAGAAGCTCCGGGTTTTGTCGAAGTATGGTTCCTGCGATGCCGATCTCGTCGGAAAGCTGTCCGGAGAGTCGTTTTTCCATTTGCTTTACAGGAACGTAAGAGCCGGTCTGACTCTGAAGAAGATAGAGATAGTAGGCTTTTCCTCCCTTGAAATAAGTCAGGCCACGAGTGTTTTTTCCTGTGCCACGCAAAGCTTCCAGACCGGTCATAAGTTCCTGATAGGCTGGGATGACTTCTGTTTTCATAAGATTTTGGTGGGTCAGGACCAGAGCGTTCTGCTCTGAGGAAGGAAGTTTTCCATATTCGGATAGCTTTTTCTGGAAAATTTCCAGCATATAATTGTTGTCGGGATTCTGGATAAAAGCACTGCATTGTGCAAGGACCCGGTCCAGGGTAGTATCGCTCATAAAGAAGCCAGCTTCGGATTTCTTTTTTTCAAATTTCAGGATGCTCTGAAAGTATGGGCGGATGGTGGTGAGAAGATTGAGGTAGTCGGTGATATCACGATCTTCATAAAAGGCATATTCCGCCAGAAGAACCGGAAGCTGAGCCTGAATACCAAGACTTGGGCCAAGAGGCTCCTGAAGCAGATAATTGTCGCCCAGTGATTTTTCCGTGTGGTAATAGAGGAGCATGGAGTCCAGCGTCAGCTGATTTTCCGTGGAAAGGCGGCTGTAGCGGAAGGATTTCAGCTTTTTTTCGTACTGGCTGCAGATCTGGTATGTATTTTTCATATCTGTGGGGACAGTGCCAAGAGAAGCTTTTTTTCGCCGGATACCCTGTTTTTCCGGATGTGCCAGGGTATAATGGAGGGTAAGGGTGCTGCCGGAAACTTCATTTTGAAAAACTTTTCCGGAAAAGGCTTCGAATTTTCCGTTTTCTGTGATCCCGTGAGTGGAAAAATAACCGGCAGTAAGGCCGGTGAGAAGTGCCAGGATAAGAAGCAGAGTGATGATAATAGGAGATTTATTTTTCCTGATTTTAAGAGACATAAGACAGTCTTTCATTACTGTTTACAGACATATACCATGTGGAGAGTGCTGATGGTCTCGAAGCAAACAGTAACGTCCTTTCAGAGTGGCGCTTTGTTCTATCATATTGGAAAATTACGGAATCTATGATATTATGTGAGCGGAAATATACAAAAATGGAGAAATAACATGAGTGATATTTATGATCTTGCAATTTTAGGCGGAGGTCCGGCAGGGATCACGGCAGCGATCTATGCGTCCAGGGCCAGGTTAAATACCATATGGATCGATAAAAACTTTGCACCGGGCGGTCAGGTCACAGCTACCTATGCGGTGGATAATTATCCGGGAATGCCGGGGATATCGGGCATGGATCTCGGAGAAGCCTTTGGGGCGCATGCCCGGAAGCTGGGATTGGAACCGCAGCGAGAGAAGATTCTTTCCCTGGAAAATATTTCCGGAGAGATCAAGACGATTCGTACAAAAAAGCATGAATATCAGGCGAAAGCCCTGATCCTTGCATTTGGGGCAGAGCACCGGAAGCTGGATATCCCGGGAGAGGATGATCTGAGCGGCCTTGGTGTTTCCTACTGCGCTACCTGTGACGGAGCTTTTTATAAGGATCGGACCGCAGTGGTAGTGGGGGGAGGAAACGTGGCAGCAGAGGATGCAGTTTTTCTTTCCGGTCTCTGTGAAAGGGTATATCTTGTTCATCGCCGTGATGCGCTTCGAGCAGATCAGGCACTTCAGGAGAAAGTCTTTGCCTGTGAGAATATAGAAATGGTGTGGGACAGTGTTCCCCTTGAGATCCTGGGACAGGATGAAGTGACCGGTCTTAAAATCCGTAATATAAAAACAAATGAAGAGAGGGAATTGACCGCAGAAGGTGTTTTCATTGCTGTGGGGATCGTTCCTAATACGACACTTGTAAAGGACCAGCTCAAGCTGGATGAAAATGGATATATCTGTGCAGGAGAAGAGGGTGTTACCAGCGCACCTGGGGTTTTTGCAGCGGGGGATATTCGTACCAAGGCACTTCGCCAGATAGTAACTGCTGTTTCAGACGGAGCCAATGCAGTGGCTTCCGCACAGAAATATCTCTGGAGGAAAGATAATGGCAACGATTAAGGAAATCGCGCAAAGGGCAGGCGTGAGTACAACAACTGTTTCCAACGTCATACATGGAAAAACAAAAAAAGTATCTCCTGCCAATATTCAGAAGATTGAGAATCTTATCCGGGAGATGGGGTATGTCCAGAAAATGGGACTGAGAGTTCTGAATAAAGAAAAATCCCAGCTGATCGCAGTTGTGATCAATTATCATAAAGACTTCAAGGATTCTATCATCGGAGATCCTTTTTATGGAAAGATCATCGGTTTTATCGAGAAATACGTGCAGGAACTGGGATATTATCTGATGCTGTATTCCGCAAAGGATACAGATAAGATATTCCAGATGGTCATGGGTTGGGATGTAGATGGTGTTATTGCCATTTCCTTCAGCAAAAGCAACTGCGAAAAAATCTATCAGCTGATCAACAAACCGATCGTTTCTATTGATGCATATGGTGAGCTTGATGCAGGCCAGGAAAACCATGTCCTGAATATCGGACTGGACGACGAAAGTGGCGGCTATCTTATGACAAAATATCTTCTGGAATGCGGCTATGAGCATATCCAGGTTTGTGCAGGCCGTGATAATGGTGTGGATCATCTTCGTTACATGGGCGCTCAGCGGGCGGCGAAGGATTTTGCAAAGAAAAAGCAGAAGGTGCAGTTTACCGCTCTTGGAATGAATTACGCCAAACGAAAAGAAAGCTATGCGTGGCTGCTCCAGCGGAAAAAACCAAAGGCCGCACTGTTTTTCTTGTCGGACCTCTATGCATTGGAGGCTATCAGCTTTTTCAGCAGTCGTGGAGTAAAGATTCCGGAGGAGATCGGAATTGCAGGATACGATAACATCAGCTATGCGGAATTTTCCGTGCCTCGTCTGACTACTATCAGTCAGAATGTGGAGCAGAAGGCGTCTCTTGCAGTGGAAATTCTGATGGAACGGATCAATGGAGTGGAAAAAGAGCGTGAAAATGAGATCATGCTTCCGGTCACGCTGATCCCCAGGAGATCTGTACAGCCGCAGCATGAGGAAAAGTAAGTCTGCAGAGAATGTACCTGATCTGATCAGGGGGGTAGATACGAGAAGTCACTGCAGAACTGTGAAAAATAGAAAATCGGGACTTTCAATATAGTAAGAGTACAGAGAAAGAGTACAGAAAATCTGAGATATAAAGATATCAAAAGCCGAAATATACGGGAACTGTCAGTGTCTGACAGTCAGAGTATTTTCGGCTTTTTGTAAATTTACCTGAAATCGTAAAAGAGTTATCCTGTGTAGGTTCGTGCTGAAGATGTGGATAATAAGCATTTGCTGTTCTATGTGAAACCTGCACAAAACTATGATTTTGAACTTGTTACAATGATAGGTTATGTACATAACCTATTTACACAGCCTAACTTTGATGATATAGTGTGAGCACAAAGGTTAGGTACATAACCAAAGGGAAAGAGTACAGAAGGAGTGAATACCAGATGAAACAGATTCTGATCGCCACACATGGAAAAATGGCCTCCGGCATTCGTTATACAGCAGAGCTGATCGTTGGAAAAATGGATGAGATCACAACCATCGACGCTTATGTGACACCGGAAGACAATGTGGAGAAAAAGTTTGAAGAATATTTCGCACAGCATGAAAACGACAGGATTTTCGTTTTCACAGATCTGATGGGAGGAAGCGTAAATCAGAAGCTTCTGAGATACAGCCAGAAAGAAAATGTCACACTGATCACAGGAACCAACCTTCCGGTCCTGATGCAGGTCATGATGGCAGATGACGATGTGACAGAGGAGGAGATCCAGGAGTTCATCGATGATGCCAGAGAAGAGCTTCAGATGGTAGACCTTGGCGGTGGAAAGAAATCCACATCTGAAAAAAACGCTGAAGAAGATACTGCACAGGGTATCGAAAATACTGCGCAGATTTCAGAAGGTGCTGCATCGTATGCAAAAAAATCCGCACCGAAAAAAGCTCTGGCTCCCCAGTCCTATGACAATTCCACAGCAAAGATCACCGCACTTCGTGTAGATGACCGTCTGATCCACGGACAGGTTGCCATGACCTGGACCAAACAGCTGGCTGTACAGGGAATCGTGGTAGCTAATGACGAGGCAGCTAACGATAACACCCAGAAGATGGCATTGAAAATGGCCGTACCGGGCGGAATCAAATCGCTGATCAAACCGGTGGATGAAGTCATTCGTATCTTAAACAATCCGAAGGCATCCAGGATGCGTATTCTGGTTCTGACAAGAACGGTAAAGGATGCTCTGAAGATAAGACAAAGTGTTGGTGAGATCGGATTCCTCAATGTAGGAAATACAGGACGTTTTGATGGGATCGATGTTTCCGAGAAGCTTGTCCTGACCCCGACTATCATGCTGACAAAAGCAGAACAGCAGGCACTGAAAGAGCTGGTGGCTCTTGATCCGAAGACCTGTATGCAGCAGGTGCCAAATGATGAGCAGAAGCTTGTGAAGGATGTGCTGGACAAATTAAACTGATACCTGTCAAATAGAATGAGCGCAACAGTGCTGAATGTAAACCGTGGAATATGAATGTCCACGGAATGAATAAAACGTAACACAAAAAAGGGAGGAAAGAAAAAATGTTAAACGCATTTCTTGTAGCACTTGCCGTATTTATCTGTGTCGGCGGTGCAGAGCTGATCGGATTTACCATGCTGAACCGTCCGATCGTCATCGGACCGCTGGTAGGTCTGTTGCTTGGAGATCTTCATACAGGAGTTATCATCGGAGCTTCCTTGGAAGCGGTTTTCATGGGAGTTGTAAATATCGGCGGTGCTTCTGCGGCAGAGCCCGGAATCGCCACAGCTGTAGGAACTGCTTTTGCCATCATGCTTGGCAAAGGCTCTGAGGTTGCCCTGACACTTGCACTTCCTATCGGTATCCTTGGCCTTCAGATCAAGACCGTTCTCTATATCTTTATCGTAGGTATGTTTGCAAAAACCTTCGACCGCCTGGCAGCAGAGGGCAAGGAGAAACAGATTATCGCCCTTCATTACGGACTCTGGGCTGTAAACTGGTTTTTGTATTCCCTGTTCGCATTCTTCGGAATCCTGTTCGGATCTGACGCAGTCAGCGCACTTCTGGATGCGATCCCGGATGTTGTTATGAACGGCCTGACCGTCTGCGGTGGACTTCTTCCGGCAGTAGGTATGGCGATGCTGATGAAAATGCTCTGGGACAACAAGATCTGCATGTTCTACTTCCTGGGATTTGTCCTTGCAGCATACTTAAACCTTCCGCTGATCGCCCTTGCCGTGATCGGTGTGATCATTGCCATTTCCATTGGTATGAACGATTACAAGCTGAATCAGCTTGCAGCACAGAGAGTAGCAGTTTCACCGGCCGGTAGCGCTGACGAATATCTTGACGAAGAAGAGGAGGAATTTTTCTCATGAGTAATTTAACGAAATCCATTCCTGCAGATGAAAGAAAAATGCTGAGAAAAGCGTTCTGGCGTTCCTTTACTCTGTATGCGGCAGTAAGCCCGGCAAAACAGGGAGCTTCCGGTTTCTGCTATTCCCTGATGCCATTTATCAACAAATTTTACAAAAACGATGAGAAAGGCAAAAAAGCTGCCCTCACAAGAAGTATGTCCTACTTCAATACAACCATCACCTGTTCCACTTTCATCATGGGTCTTGTAGCTTCCATGGAGAAGAAAAACAGCGAGCAGAAGGATTTTGACGCGAGCTCTATCAATGCAGTTAAATCCTCTCTGATGGGACCTCTGGCCGGTATCGGTGATTCCATTTTCTGGGGCGTTCTCCGTGTGATCGCAGCCGGGATCGCAGTAGGTCTTGGTGCATCCGGAAATATTCTGGCACCGATCGTGTTCCTGCTTCTTTTCAACATTCCGTCTATTCTTGTGAAATATTATGGAACATTCCTGGGCTACAAGCTTGGTTCTGAATATATTCAGAAGGTTTATGCAAGCGGTCTTATGAACATCCTGACAAAGGCTGCCAGCATTGTAGGTCTGATCATGGTCGGCGGTATGACTGCCAGCATGGTAACCTTTAACTCCACTTATGAACTCACCATGAAGGGTGAATCTGTTCTGAATCTACAGAACATGTTGGACCAGATTTTTATCGGCATTGTTCCCCTTGGACTGACTCTTCTGTGTTACTATCTGCTGAAAAAGAAAAATGTCAGCATCACAGTTCTGATCATCGGTGTTATCATCCTGAGCATCCTTCTCTCTCTTCTTGGAATTGCATAAGCCTTAAGGATAAGGAATAAAGATCAGAATTATGAAAAGGCGGGCCGTATAGGGTCCGCCTATAAAAAAGCCTAAAAAAAGTTATATCGAAATAACTGACCGCAAAAAGGGCAGTTGAAGAACACCTGACCGGATATAAATAAGCAGCAAATACGGATTATAAATATCTGCTCAATGCAAAATAAAGGAGACATAAGAAATGAAAGATTGGTGGAAGAATTCCGTTGTATATCAGATTTATCCAAGAAGCTTTAAGGACTCCAACGGAGACGGCTTCGGCGATCTCAAGGGTATTATTGAAAAGCTCCCCTACCTTCAGAACCTTGGGATCGATGTGATCTGGCTCAGCCCTGTTTTTGACTCCCCACAGGACGACAACGGTTACGATATCAGTGATTACCGGAAGATCTACGCGGGCTTCGGAAGTAACGAGGACATGGATGAGCTGATCGGAAAAGCTCATGAGCATGGTATCAAGATCATTCTGGATCTTGTTGTCAACCATACTTCCGATGAGCATGCATGGTTTGTGGAAAGCCGGAAATCAAAAGACAGCAAATACAGTGATTATTATATCTGGAAGGATCCGAAAGCAGACGGCAGTGAGCCAAACAACTGGGGCTCCAGCTTCTGTGGAAGTGCCTGGGAATATGATGAAGAGCGCGGCCAGTATTACCTTCATTTTTACAGCAGAAAACAGCCGGATCTCAATTGGGAAAATGAAACCGTCCGTAAGGAAATCTATGATCTGATGAAATTCTGGATGGACAAAGGTGCTGACGGATGGCGCATGGATGTGATCGCATCTATCTCCAAGGATCAGTCCTTCCCGGATTACCCGAAAACGGATGGTCGCAAGTATTATACAGGAAAATATCACAGCAACGGACCAAGACTTCATGAGTTTATCCATGAGATGAACCGGGAGGTGCTTTCAAAATATGACTGTATGACGGTAGGTGAGGCGCCGGGCTCCACACCGGAGGTTGCAAGACTGTTTACAGATCCGGAGCGTGAGGAGCTGAATATGATCTTCACATTTGAGCATATGAACATCGACCGTATTCCGGGCTCTGTAAACCGCAAGTGGGAATTGAAGCCTTTTGATCTCCGTGATCTGAAACGTGTTATGAGTGAGTGGCAGAACAAGCTTTATAACAAGGGCTGGAATGCTCTGTATTTTGAAAATCATGACCAGCCACGTGTGATCTCCAGATGGGGAAATGACACTACTTACCGCGAGGAATGTGCAAAGGCTTATGCTACCGTTCTTCATGGTATGCAGGGAACTCCTTATGTATATCAGGGAGAGGAAATCGGTATGACAAACGTGCAGTTCCCGCTGGAGGAGTACGAGGATATCGAGGTTCGTAATGCATATCAGGATCTTGTCGTTAAGAACAAAACCATTTCTGAGGATGATTTCCGCAAGGCAGTATGGAACAAGAGTCGTGACAATGCCAGGGTTCCTATGCAGTGGGATGACAGCGAAAATGCAGGATTTACAACCGGTAAGCCATGGTTCCGCCTTTCTGATCGTTACCAGGAGATCAATGTAAAAAAAGCTCTGGAAAAAAATGATTCCGTGTTTTATTATTATAAGGATCTGATCTGTCTTCGTCATGAGGAAGAGCTTCTCACAGAAGGTGACTATCAGCTCCTTCTTCCGGAAGACGAGAAGATCTTTGCATATTTAAGAACTTCCGACAAAGAGCAGTGGATCGTGGTGGCAAACCTTTCTGAGGATACGGTAAGTACAGAAGGTCTTGCGAAATATGTGTCCGATAAAGAGGATATTAAGATTGCAAATTATAAGGACAGAACAGGGATCAAAGCGGACTTAAGACCGTACGAGGCGTTTATGATGAGGATCCGGTAATTCCTGAGCTGTTGTATATGTAGTAGTAAAGTGGAAGAAAAGTCTCCGCTTTACAGAGAGCAGGTATGAGTATTTGTGCGTATCTGTACTGCCAAAGGATATCCGGGTGCAGTGCAGATGCGCTTTTTGCCTGTGAGGAGAAGACAAACAGGAGGAATTTATGGAAAAATATATCATTGCAGTGGATATGGACGGAACTCTTCTGAACAGTGAGAATAAGATTTCTGAAAGGAACAGAAATGTTCTGCAGCGTCTGATCGATGACGGACATTATGTGGTGCCGGCAACCGGAAGGACCAGAGAGCTGATCCCCCGGGAGTTTTCTGTGCTCCGGGGTGTGAAATGGGGAATCGTGGAAAACGGCTGTGTTGTCTGGGATTACGATAAAAATGAGATGATCTGGCGAAAAACCATGCCAAAAGGAATGGTAAGTAAAATTCTGAAGGATGTGGAAAACAGCGGCGCAAAAGGCTGGATCGCAGAGGCTTATGCAAACGGAATCGCCTATTCTGATGCGGATGCCAGAGATTATGTGGCATCTGTAGCGGATAAAGCTCTGCTGGAAAAAACTTTTGTAGATTATTTCCTCAGCAGACATGTATATGTTAAGGATTTTTATCATCAGGAAGATATTCTGGATCAGGCAGAGAAGATCAATATTTATTTTGATGATATGGAGACCAGCAGGGCACTTCGTGAGAAATGGAAGGATCTGGATGATGTGGCAGTGACTACTTCCATCAGCGGCAATGCGGAGTTTAATGCAGCAGGCGTGGACAAGGGTGTGGGTCTTGCTATGCTTCGCACAAAGCTTGGTATTGACCGGATGCATGTGATCGCTTTCGGAGATAATGAGAATGATCTGGAAATGCTGGAGGGTGCAGGTATCGGTGTTGCTATGGGCAATTCCAAACAGTATGTAAAGGATGCAGCGAATGAGGTGACCGGAGATAACGATCATGATGGTGTGGCGGAATTTCTGGAGAGGTTTTTCGGGCTGTAAGCTGTGGTTGATCGTGATCGTTGATATAAGGGACAGGGAAATGTATTTTTCTCTGTCTTTTTTTATTTGCATTTTTGGTGATATAAGGTATGATAAACGAAGAGGATGCGGGGATTGCTGGTTTTGACCGGTAGTTACCGGTGAAAATTATTTGAGGAGATCAGGAGGATATTTTTTAATGAAAAATCTGATACCAAAGCGTGTGATGGAGTATATCATTATCACATTTGCTGTTGTTCTGATGGATGTGGGGATTTATGTATTTAAGTTTCCGAATAATTTTTCCTTTGGTGGTGTTTCGGGTATGGCGGTTGTGTTTTCGCATTTTATTCCGATGACGTCTGCGCAGATCAACCTGGTGATCAATCTGATTTTGCTGGTGATCGGGTTTATTGTTCTTGGCCGGGATTTTGGAGTGAAGACGGCTTATGTTACGGTTGTTTCTTCTTTGCTTTTGAATGTGTTTGAGAAGGTTTTTCCTATGGACAGGGCGCTGACGGGGAATATTATGCTGGAGCTTTGCTTTGCGATCATTTTGCCGGCGCTGGCTGCGGCGCTGCTGTTTTTTGAGAATGCTTCGGGTGGTGGCACGGATATTGTGGCGATGATCATTAAGAAGTATTCTACGATGAATATTTCGGGTGCATTGTTTGCGGTGGATTGTGTGATCGTTGTTGTTTCGTTTATGGTGTTTGATCTTACTACGGGGCTTTGTTCTGTACTGGGGCTTATGGCTAAGACGTTGCTGATCGATAAGTCTATTGAGAGGATGAAGCTGAATAAGTATTTTACGATCATTTCCAGTAAGCCGGATGAGATCTGTGAGTTTATTATGAATGGGCTGGATCGGAGTGCTACGGTTTATCATGGGGAGGGGGTTTATTCACATAAGGATAAGAAGATTATTCTGACGGTTGTTGATGTGAGACAGGCGGTGCTTCTGCAGAGGTTTATTGATGAGGTGGATCCGCAGGCGTTTTTGATGGTTACTAAGAGTAGTGAGGTTGTTGGGAAGGGGTTTATGAGTTATATTTGATGCGATCGTATGGGATTGTATGCTGATCGTAGGTGATTGTGTATGATTGTAAGCTGATGGAAATTAGGAGAGCGTTCTTTGCGGGCTGGATGGGCTGCGGGGCGCTCTTTTTTGTGGTGGATGGTGGATGGCGGATGGCGGATGCCGGACGCCTGGGAGACGGGTGCCGGTTTGCTCCGGGCTTCGTCGGGGGCTGGCTTCTAGGCTGCCGGAATTCTGCTAAAACCGTTTTTAAAAAGTCCGAACTCGCGGCTTGCTGCCGCTCAGACAGCGGACTTTTTAAAAACAACGCAGATTTCCGCCAGCCAAGAATCAGCTCCCCTCCTGCAGAGTCGTAGCCAACCGGCACCCGTCTCCCCGGCTGTTCGGTTCCGGGCGGGAGGTAGTGGTGGGGGTGTGGGGCGACTGGCGGAAGTGGGGATTGATGAGGGCTGGAGGATTGAGTGGATTCCCGGGAGTTGGATGAGCCATCAGCGCTGCGCTGGATGGCTGGGAGGAAAGGCTGAGTTTCCTGTGGTCTGAAGGTGAGGGATGAGCCATCGTCGCTGCGCTGGATGGCTGGGAGGAAGGGCTGAGTTTCTTGTGGAAGCCATCGTCGCTGTGCTGGATGGCTGGGAGAAAGGTTGAGTTTCCTGTGGTGAAGGTGAGGGCTGGGGCATCGTCGCTGTGTTGGATGGCTGATTGGTGTGTGAAGGTTTTGTGAAAGGGGTTTGACAGGTGGGGGTTTTTATGGTAGGATACACACTTGCGTAACAAATTTAATAAAAATGTAACAAAATGGCGAATGAGGAGCGTGGCGAAGTGGATTGTGAATGTCTGCCTGAATGGGTGGGTGCTGCTGCGTGGTTTTCTGAGAGGAGTTTTATTGTTTATGTTTTATAAGAAAGTTGCTGCTGTTGTTCTGAGTGTTGTTCTTGTGGGTGTGGTTCCTTCTGTTGTTTTTGCGGATGTGGATAATGTCAGTGCTGTGTCTGATGGGGATGTGGAGGAGCTTTCTATTGAGGATGATTTCTCGGATGATGCGGATTCTATTTCTGCTTTTGCCAGTGCTCTGGCGGATAAGACGGTTTCTGAGGTTCAGGGGTATCAGGAGGCGAAGGCTGAGGCTGAGGTGATCGCACAGGAGAGGCTTGAGGCTGAAGCGGCTGCTGAGGCTGCGCGTAAGGCGGAAGAGGAGCGTAAGGCTGCTGAGGAGGCGCGTCTGGAGAAGCGGCAGGGGATTGTGGATTTTGCGCTGCAGTTTGTGGGGAATCCTTATGTTTATGGTGGTACGAGTCTGACTAACGGGGCAGATTGCTCCGGATTTGTGATGTCTGTGTTTGCGGAGTTTGGGTATGAGCTTCCTCGTGTTGCTGCGGCTCAGTGTGCGGCTTCTGAGAAGAAGAGTGTTGCGGATATTGAGGCTGGTGATCTGGTTTTTTATGGTGATGGCGGCATTGATCATGTGGCTCTTTATATTGGTGATGGCAAGATCGTTCACGCCAGTACAGCGGCTACAGGGATCAAGGTTTCCGACTATGATTACCGGGCTCCGGCTGCTGTCGGTACGTTTGTGAAGTAAGATAAAGATACGTTTGATCTATAGATGTGAAATATAAACTGTCTGAGGAGATTTTCTGGCCGGATAGGCTGAAAAATAGCTGCAGGCAGTTTTTTTGCAGAAAAATAGTGTATAATCTGGTACAGCGAATATTAAGTAACCGCCATATTGACTTGTCTGATTTTTCATCTGCTGCGTTGTCGTCAATCGTCGTAGCCACCGCTACGCCTCATTCCACCGCCTTGCAGATGAAGAAATCATCCTGCGTCAATATAGCAGAAACTTAATTTTCGCTGTACTACTCAGAAAAATTCAGAAAGGTTGTGGGGTATGAATACAAAAGAGTTCAGCGGCAGGCGGCAGATGGAGTTTCTGGCCGGGTTTGATTTTGTCAGAGAAGCGGGTACTGCGGGGGAAGTGAAGGCGGCGAAGATGATCCGGGATACTTTGGACAGCTTCGGAGCGAAGAATTGGATGGAGGAGTTTGATTTCTGGGGCTTTCGGATCAACAGAGCAGTGCTTAAGGTTATGGAGCCTTATCAGAAGGAGTATGTGGTGACCGGGTATGGAAGATGTGGAAATACTGGAGAAGAAGGTCTGAAAGCCCCTTTTTTGTATGTAGAGAACGGGGATGCTGTCAGCCTTTCCCGGGCGAAGGGCAAGATCGTTATGGTGAACGGCCGGGTGAGTGGTGATGTGTATCAGAGACTGGTGAGCGCCGGAGCTGTTGGTTTTATCAGTGTGGAGGGTTCTCCGCTGGATGAAGGAGTGGACAGGGTTCCCTGTCAGCGCAGCCTGCCGACGATCTTTCCGGGGGATGCGGCAGAAGAGATAGAAGGATTGTCGGAGTCTGCAGAGGATATTCACAAGATGCAGGAAAAATATAGTGGCAGGATTCCAGGGGCGAATCTTCATTATAAGGATGCAGTGGAGCTGGTGACGGAGGGTGCAGCTGTGGTGTGCCTGACTGTAGAACAGGAAGTGACAGCATGTACATCCCGAAATGTAGTGTCAAGGATTGAGGGAACGGATAAAAAAGATGAGATCTTAACGATCACTGCGCATTATGATTCGGTGCCGGAGGGACCGGGGGCCTATGATAATATGTCCGGGGCAGCGATTATCATGGAGCTTTGCAGATATTTTCAGCAGTACAGACCGCGCAGGACTATGGAGTTTGTGTGGTTTGGTGCTGAGGAGAAGGGCTTGCTGGGCAGCCGGGATTACATCAGAGTTCATGAGAGCGAGCTTGGAGCGCATCGTTTTAATATGAATGTAGATCTGGCCGGGCAGCTGATCGGAGGAAATGTTCTGGGAGTGACGGGAGAGACTTCAGTTTGTGATAAGCTTCTTGAGGTTGCTGACGGAGCAGGGATCGGAGCGTCTGTCAAGAATCAGATCTGGGGAAGTGATTCCAATTCTTTTGCATGGAAGGGAATTCCGGCCATGACTCTGAACCGGGATGGTTTTGGCATGCATACCCGTTATGATACTATTGATCTGCTGTCTGCCTGGTCGCTGGAGAGAAGTGCGATCCTTCTGGGATGCATTGCGGATGCGCTTGGGAATGCGGAGGTTTTCCCGTTTGAGAGAAAGATGCCGGAGAAATTTATCAGAGAGCTAGATGAATATATGTGCAGATGATTTGAACAAAATACGCTAAAACAATAAAAAATAATACTAAATAATTGACAGTAAGATGCCGAACTGTTATACTGAAATCACAGGCTTTCCAGGGACCAATGCGTCGGATATTGTTTTGCGGAGCATTGATTCCTGGAACTTTTATCACAGAAAAATCAGGAATGAGGAGATAGGACCATGTTTACAGAAGAACGACAGAATGCAATAGAGAAATGTCTCCGTGAAAAAGGAAAAGTCAGAGTCAAAGAATTAAGTGAGATGTTTCAGGTTACGGAGGACTGTATCCGCAAGGATCTCAAGATCCTTGAAAATGCAGGCAGATTAAAGAGGACTTACGGCGGAGCGATCCTGTCACAGGAGTATCCGCTGGAGAGAAACGTAGTAGACAGACGCATGTACAATCTTGATAAGAAGAAGGTGATTGCTGCGAAAGCCTTTAAGCTGATCAAAAATAACGAAACGATCTTTCTGGATGTTTCCACTACAAATATAGAGCTGGCAAGACTTATCGCTTCGTCGGGCATGCATGTTGTGGTTGTCAGCAATATGATCGATATCCTGCAGATCCTTGCTGCGAATTCGTCCATAACGGCCATAGGCACAGGGGGAACTATGTACCGTTCGGTGAATGGATTTATGGGAGCTGCGGCCATTGAGGTGATCAAGCAGTACAGCTTTGACCGGGCCTTTTTGGGAAGCTGTGGCGTGGATATGACAGATCTTGCAGTCACCACATCCGGAGTGGAGGATGGGCTGACCAAGAAGGCGGCAGTTCAGAGCAGCAGACATAAATATGTGGTTATGGAGAGAGAGAAGTTTTATTTTAACGAATCTTATAAATATACACATTTTGATGATATCAGCGGGATCATTACCGATGAATTTCCGGATGATACCATTGTGAATACATTGAGGAATGCCGGAGTGAAATTACTCTGAGCAGACAGTAACAAAGGGGGATTTTTACATGAAAGACTATATTCTGGAAACCTGTGTGGATTCTGTAGAATCCGCCATGGCAGCAGCCGAGGGTGGTGCGGATAGACTGGAGCTTTGTAGCAATCTGATCATCGGGGGGACAACTCCCGGCCCATGGCTTTTTGAGGAAATAAGGAAGCGTTCAGATATCAGGATCCATGCGTTGATCCGTCCGCGGTTTGGAGATTTCTGTTATACAGATGCGGAATTTTCCATGATAAGGAGTGCGGTAAAGGATTTCCGCAAAATGGGAGCGGAGGGTGTTGTGGTAGGTATCCTGAAACCGGATGGCACCTTGAATATGGAACAGATGAAAGAACTGATGGATGCTGCGGGAGATATGTCTGTTACGTTGCACAGGGCTTTTGATGTGTGTGCAGATCCGATCGAGGCTATGGAACAGGCGATCTCGCTGGGGATCGATACTATCCTTACCTCCGGACAGAAGAATACCTGCCTTCAGGGTGCGGAGCTTCTGAAGGAACTGGAAACTAGGAGCCGGGGGCGTATTACCATCCAGGCGGGGAGTGGCGTCGGTGCGGAAGTGATTCGCCAGCTTTATCCCCTTACCGGCATCAAGGCTTATCATATGAGTGGCAAGGTTGTAACGGACAGTGCGATGCAGTTTCGCAAGGAAGGTGTCAATATGGGACTTCCGACATTCAGTGAATATGAGATATGGCGTACAGATATTGAAAATGTTCGTGCTGCAAAGAAAGTTCTGGAGGAATTATAATGGCTGAGGGGAAGATTTTTCTGAAAGAAAACCGTGATCGGATCGAAAAAAAATATCGGGAGCAGGTGATGGGGTTACCGCAGGCTTTTGTGGATATTGATAAAAAGCTTGCAGAATGCACAGACGAAGTGGCTCTGGCGTGCAAATATTTATATGCGTTCATGCCGTACAGTGATATCGGAAATTACGCGTTTAAAGTATTTCTGGATTATGCGGAAAATGGCGTACATTTATGGAAGGAAAACTCCGGGGTGGCAGAGCTGCCGGAAGAGATCTTTTTGAATTATGTGCTGTTTCATAGAGTAAATGAGGAGGAGATCGCACCCTGCCGTACATTTTTCCGCAGGGAGATCGGAGAGAGAACTGAGGGAATGAGCTTCCGGGAAGCTGCCCTGGAGGTGAACTACTGGTGTGCACAGGAGGCTACCTATCATTGTACAGATGATCGTACCCTGTCTGCACTTGCCGTATACCGCAGAGGAAACGGAAGATGCGGAGAGGAATCTGTATTTACCGTTAATGCACTGAGAAGTGTTGGTGTACCTGCCCGTCAGGTATATGCACCAAAGTGGTCTCATTGTGATGACAATCATGCCTGGGTGGAAATCTGGTGCGATGGAAGCTGGTATTTTCTGGGAGCCTGTGAGCCGGAGGAGATCCTGAATAAGGGATGGTTTACCAACGCTTCCTCAAGGGCCATGATGGTCCATTCAAGAGTTTTTGATACCATGATCCCGGAGGGAGAAGTGATCGGCAAAGATGGTATGGTGACTATGCTCAACGAGCTGAAACGATATGCACTGACAAAAGAGATCACTGTGTCCGTAAAGGATTCACATGGAAAACCGGCAGAAGGTGCAGAAGTTTCTTTTGAGGTGCTGAATTATTCAGAATATGCCCCGATCGCAGAACTGAAAACCGACAGTCTGGGAAAAGTCTGCCTGACAACAGGGCTTGGAAGTATCCATATTTCTGCAAGGATGTACGCAGATGGAGAATGGCTGCATGCAGAAAACAGCATGGATACAAAAACAGAGGACTGCTGCGAGATCTGTCTGATGCCCGTGGGAAAAGAAAATGGTATTTTTTATGAGGAGTGGGCGGAGAACGATATGATCGCACCTCATGATGCGCCTGTAAATAAAGATATGCCAACACCGGAGCAGAAGGAAAGAGGCAGCAGACGTCTGGCAGAGGCAAACGCTTACAGGGAACAGAAGGTAAGAAACCTGAGCAATCCGGAGTGCCGGAAATTCCTGGAAAAAGAAACCGGAGATTCTTCAATGAGAAAAAAACTCCTTGAAGTCCTCACAGAGAAAGACAGAACAGACTGCATCAGCCAGGTTCTGGAGGAGCATCTGAAATTTGCATTACCGTATGAAAAAAACATGGATGCAGATATTTTTGTACCATATGTACTGAACCCGAGAGTTGACGATGAAGTTTTGCAGAAATACAGAAAAGCGATCCTTGAGCAGCTGTCGGAAGAAGAGAAAAATATGCTGCAAAAGGAGCCGGCAAAGATCTGGAAATGGATTGAGGATAAGATCATTTCCTGTCCGAAGAAAGAACGCAGCAGTGTGATCACCACGCCGTCCGGATGTTTGAAAACGGGAACAGGAAGCCTTCTGTCAAAGAAGATCCTTTTTGTGGCAATGGCGAGAACACTGGGAATTCCGGCACGCCTGAACCCTCATGACCGTTCCATGGAGTATATGAAAAACGGAAAATTCATCCCGGTATCTGCGGAAACGGAGAAAAACGCATCGATCCTTCTGAAGGCAAGTGAGGATACACAGTGGAAATATTTCCAGAACTGGAGCATCGCAAAACTGGAAGCCGGAAAATACAGCACACTAAAGCTGGAAGCCGAAAATTTCAGAGATCAGATGATGAAGCTGCCACTGGAAGCGGGAAATTACAGGATCCTTACCTCAAACAGACTGCCAAATGGAAATATATTTGCAGCGGAGTATTATTTTGAGGTTCAGATCGGAGAAATGAAGAGGGTGGAGCTGGCATTTCGGAATGCAAACCTGGAAGACATGCTGGAGAATATTTCCATACCGGAATTTACTCTCAGAAAAGAGGATGGAAGCACCGTGAAGGCGTCAGAATTGACGGCAGATGGGAAGCATATCCTGGCGTTTCTGGAAGAGGAGAAAGAACCGACGGAGCATATCTTAAATGAGATGATGGAGCAGGAGGAAGTTTTTTCCCGATATGCGACGAGAATCATTTTTGTCGTAAAAAGCAAAAAAGCGCTGGAGACACCTACCCTTTCAAGAGCACTGGGCAAGCTTGGAAATGTCCAGATCTTATATGATGATTTTTCAGAGATTATCAATACACTGGGAAGAAGAATGTACGTAGATCCGGATAAGCTTCCGCTGATCATTGTGACAAACAAAAGCCTGAATGGGATTTATGCAACCAGTGGATACAATGTGGGAACCGGAGATATGCTGTTGAGACTGATGTGACAGATATATCAGATATATACAGAAGGAACACAGGCCGTATCATCGACTGTGTCGGTGACGGTCTGTGCCCCTGTAAAAGCTGTGAAATTATTGCAGTGGTTCAGATGCTCAGAATATGAAGGCAGATCGGAATGAGAATGCCTGTTGTGCTTCCCGAAATTGCCGTAATAAAAGTTGTTTTGCATTACTTACCATCAGAATAGAGATTACGCACAGAATCCCGGTAAATGCATTCCGGCTTCAGGCGGATCGTCCTTGGAAAATCGCAGTAGTCTCCGTTCATTCTGCGAAGCAGCAGATCACAGGCCTGCTCTGCCAGACCGGCAAGCGGCTGACGGACAGCGGTCAGCTGAGGAGAAAGCAGCATGGACAGTTCAAAATCATCAAAGGAGACAACAGACAGGTCTTCCGGGATACGGATGCCAAGGCTGTAGATCGCTTCATAAATACCGAGGCATAGTGTGTAGTTCGCAGAAAATACGGCAGTCGGACGTTCCGGAAGATTCCATAATTTCTGCATTGCCTGATATCCAAAGTCGTTTGCATAATTTTCAGCGATGATATAATCGGGGTTAACAGGAATATTGTAGTCTTCCAGTGCCCGGAGATATCCTTTTTTTCGTTCGCATGCGGTATAGGATGCAGGAGGACCGGTGACAAGGGCGATCTTCTGATGCCCCATTTTTATCAGATGCTCCACAATCTCATAGGCCCCGGAGGTACAGCTGGTCTGTACACAGTCTGTACGGTGGAAATGACTATGCTCTTCCAGCTCCACAACAGGGATCTTGGTATGTTCCACGGCAGAACAGATGTCCTTGCTCAGACAGAAAGAAGAAATGATAAGACCGTCGATCCCTGAGTGGAGCATATGGGGGATAAATTTATTGACATGATCCTTATATTTGTCGCCGCTCATAAATGTGAGAGAATAACCGTGAGCACGCATGGTGTTTTCTATTTTGCTCAGAAGAAAAGCATTATGCGGATTATTGGGAGGAGCGGATATCAGACCGATACGGTATGTCTTGGAGGAACGAAGTCCCCGGGCCGTGTTTCGTGGAACGTAATTCAGTTTCCGGATCGCTTCGTCGATCTGCTTTTTGTTTTGCGGCCGTACAGTTCCGCCGTTGATATATTTTGAAATGGTGGCCAGTGCCAGACCGGTTTCTCTGGCAATGTCCTTGATGGTTGCACTCATAAATCAATCCTTTCCGGATGCTGTACTGTTGTGCCCGGACAGGTCTTTTACAGAGCGCCGCGGGTGGAATACAATATCCAGCATGTCTATTTTTGGAAAATCCGTATAGTCTCCATGGATTCTTTTTAAAAGTAATTCCACAGCATGTTTCCCCATGCTTGTCAGATCCTGTGAGACACAGGTCATAGTCGCACTCATGGTCTTGAAAAGCGGATCATCATCAAAGCACACAAAGGAAATATCCTGAGGAACGGAAATCCGTGCCTGGCTGGCAGCGCTTAAACCACCCATTGCGGAGAGATAGCAGTCAAAAAAAACAGCAGTAGGGGGATCGGAAGAATCAATAAGCTTCTGGAAATGCAGGTTGCTCTGGGTGATGGTTTCTGCAGTGGAACCAAAAGAAACAGGGGGAAAAGAATCCTGCTGTTTCAGAAGGTCAATGCCATTTTTCTGGTATACATCCACAAAGCCCTGAATCCGCTGCTCGATCGTGTAGGCGTCCAGATACTGTTCCATGATCCAGACCTTTGTGTGGCCTTTTTCCAAAAGGTGCTCTGCCAGCAGTGCACCGCCTTTGTAATTATCAGAAATAACACAGTCTACAGGAAAATGTCTCATGGAAGCAGGAATCTGATCGAGCATTACAACCGGTATGCTGGCATTCTGTAAAAGCTGGTACAGATCATCATGCCAGCAGGATGGGAGCATGATAACTCCGTCAAAGTGCTGGGAGATAATATCCTGTATCGTATCGATCTCCTTCTGATGTTCAAAAAAGAAAGAACAGACAATAACTGTATAACCATGATCCGTGAAATGCTTGATAATGGAATTGACAAGCTCGCCCCAGAAATAATTACCAAGATCTGAGATCAGGATACCGATGGTATGTGTGTTTTTGGCACGGAGAAGCTGGGCATTCCGGTTTGGGGTATATCCAAGCTCCTGAATTGCCCTTTCTATAAGGATACGATTTTCTTCCCGTATTTTTTTGTGGTTTATATATTTTGAGATCGTTGCGGTGGACAGGCCTGTCGCACGGGCGATATCATTGATCGTAACGTTCATGTAAAACCTCCGGTTCTGATACATTTACAGATAATAGAGTATTCTCATATTATATCATGAAAAAGAAAACGCCTCAACACATAAGGCATTTTTTACACATAAACTATCAGAAAAAACGAGTGTATTGTACAGAAAATTGATAAAAATGAAACGTTTAACAAAACCTGATACGAAAAAATACACAAAAACAAGATGGAATAATTGTAAAAAATAGGAAAAATGATTTTTGACCCATGATTTTACTTGAAAAGCTGCTTCGGATGCGGTAAGATAGTCTTAACAAAAAACGAAACGTTTTACGTAACAAGAAAATCAGCTATACGAAACAAGGAGAAGGTTATGGCAGACACAAAGCAGCAGTGGTATAAAGATGCCAAATACGGATTATTCATCCATTGGGGACTTTATTCCATCCTTGCAGGAGAGTGGAAAGATCCGAAGACCGGCGAGGTCACCAAGACAGACCGTATCGCAGAGTGGATCGAGAACAATCTCAACATTGACAAGGAAGATTACAGAAAGCTGAAAGATGAGTTCCATCCGGACAAATTTGACGCGGACATGTTTGTGAAAAGAGCGAAAGAACAGTGGGGTGTTAAATATATCGTTCTTACTTCCAAGCATCACGAGGGATTCGCAATGTACGATTCCAAGGTCAGTGATTTTAATGTAGTGAAGGCTGCAGGAAGAGATATCTTAAGAGAGCTTTCCGATGCTTGTAAGAAATATGACATGACAATGGGTATCTATTATTCACAGGCTCAGGACTGGGATGATGACAATGCCTATAAGAAGGATTACGAAGACAAGAACGAATGGAAGCTGGAATTCCGTACATACTTCGATGAGAAATGCAAGCCGCAGTTAAAAGAGCTTCTTGAGAATTACGATAATATTTCCCTGATCTGGTTTGATACTCCGATGGGAATGACCGCAGACGAAGCTCAGGAATTAAGAGACTGGGTTAAGGGTATTAAGCCTGACTGCATCATCAGCGGACGTATCGGACACCAGAAGGGCGATTATATGACCACCGGTGATAACTTTATCCCACGTCTTCCATACGACGGTGACTGGGAAGTACCGGCAACTGTAAATGATACATGGGGTTATAATAAATACGATACAAACTGGAAGAATCCGGATGATATCCTGAACCTTCTTCTCAAGATCGTCGGCAGAGGCGGAAATTATCTGCTGAACGTAGGACCAATGGCAGACGGAACTGTTCCGGAAGCTTGTGTTGAGGTTATGAATGAGGTTGGTAAATACGTGACCGAGAATGCGGAAGCAATTTACGGAACCAAGAATGTTGGTATCTATCCGTATGAGATTCCGAGCATTGAATTTACCAAGAGACCACATAAACTTTATGTACATGTACTTGCACCGAGATATCGTGTAGAGCTGCTGAACATCGGCAACCAGTTAAAAGGTGCATATGTGGTAAGCACAGGAGAGAAACTTCCATGCCGCGCATTAAAGTGCTGCGAAGGAAACTCCATGGTAGAGGTTGAACTTCCGGAGAAACTTCAGGGAGCAAAGAACTACTGTGTATGCCTGGAGCTTGAGGAAGAGGAGCCGATCTTTGAGGCGATCATCGATTAACTTAAGAGCATCAATGGGTAAACTATATAAATAAAATCATATTAAGGGAGGATTTATTCATGAAGAAACGAATGAAAAAAGTTGCAACACTGTGTCTCGCCGGTGTAACAGCAATGTCTACAGTAGGCGTAACAGGAAGCGCTGTATTTGCAAAGGGTGACACAAACTACGACGTAGAGAGTATGGATTTTGAAAACGTTGAGCTTCGTGTAGCATTCAGATTTAACAACGGATCTGACACAGACGGACAGGCTAAATGGTATTACAAAGCACTTGAAGAGTTCAATAAAGAGAACGAAGGAAAGATCCATGTAACAGATGAGAGTATTTCTACAGAGTCTGATTACGAAGAGAAGCTTACAACAGATTTTGCTTCCGGTAATGTACCGAACGCATTCCTTCAGTATGGCGGAAGCCGTACAAGAGAGTATGTAGATGCAGGATATATACTGGATCTGACACCATACTTCGAGCAGTATCCGGAATGGAAAGAGGGAGTTCAGGATTTTGCATGGGAGACAACACAGTTTGACGGTATTGAAGGAACCTATGGTATTCCGTGGTCCGCTTATCAGCTCTGCCTCTACTACAACAAAGATTACCTTGATCAGGTTGGCGTAGATGTTCCGGAGTCCTGGGATGATCTTGTTGATGCCTGCGCAAAATTAAAAGAAGCAGGAATCCAGCCATTCAACTACTCTGACAAAGATAACTATCACTTCGAGCATCTGATGAGTGCTCTTGCTCTGAAAGCTTACGGAACAAGCATCGCAGATGATCTTGCAAGCGACAAAGAAGCTTACAACGGCGAGAAGATGGTTGCAATCTATCAGAAGATGAAAGATATGATCGATGCAGGATACTGGGGAGACGGAATCCTCAGCACAGACTTCAACACAGAGAGAAATATGTTCGAGGCAGGAAAAGCTGCATTCACAGTTGACGGAACATGGAACTGCGGTAACTTCCAGAATGACTCCGATACAACTCTCTTCGATGCTCAGAAGATCGGTGTTACAAGAATTCCTTATATCGACGAAGCAAACAAGACTGTAGAGATGGGTGGCGGTTCTGATACATACTACATCACTACATTAAACAAGAGTGATGAGGAAATCGCAGCAACTGTTAAATTCATCAAATATCTTACAAGTGTAGATTCCATCAACGAAATGTGCAAATCCAGCCCGACAACATATGCTGAGAAGGTTACAATCGATACAGGTAACTATCTGCTTGACGATGTAAATGCGATCATGGCTGAGAATACAGAGTCTAAACTTGAGATTCCTACATATGACAGTAACACAGCAGCTATGGACACAATCCGTAATTCTCTTCAGGCATTAGCGACAGGCGCAAGTGCACAGGAAGTTGGAGACGATATCGTTGACAAAATGTCTGCTTACGAATAAAGAGAATTTTGACTGAACGCATGATGTGTGGATAAGAGAAACAGGGGGAAGCATCATCTGCTTCCCCTTGTTCATTACGGAGGTATACATATGGCAGGTAAATCTGTACCAAAGGTAAAACAGAAGCTGGACAAAAAAGATCTTGCGCTTTCTTTAGCGTTCCTTCTTCCGGCAATTTTAATAACAGTTATTTTTGTCATCTACCCTGTTTTTGATACCGTAGGCTTATCATTCCGTAAATGGAACGGTATGTTTGGCGCGGTAAAGCAATGGGTAGGTCTTGAGAACTATCAGAAGATTTTTTCAGATAAGTTGTTCTGGAATGCAATGCTCAACAGTGTGTACTTTATGATCGGTGGTTTCGTTATCCTGATGCCGCTTTCATTTGGTCTCGCAATGTTGGTAACTGCAAAGATTAAGGGAACCGGATTCTTCAGAACCTGTTACTTCCTTCCGAATATGTTAGGAACAACAGCAGTAGCCCTGATGTGGACATTTATGTTAAATCCGAACTTTGGTATCTTTAATACCATTGAAAATATTTTCGGCCTTCATGGTACGATCCCTGATGTGCTGACGATAAAGACTGTAAACGTCTGGATCGTTATCCTGGTAAATGAGTGGATGTATGCCGGATATAACATGCTGATATTTGCAGCGGGTCTGGTAGCGATCCCGGATGAGTTAAATGAGGCAGCAGCACTGGATGGAGCTACCGGATGGCAGAGAGTTCGTTACATTACCCTGCCTCTGATGAAAAACTCCTTCAAGGTATTCTCTATTTTGTGTATTACAGGATGTCTGAAAGTATTCGATATTATCTGGGCGATGACAAGAGGAGGCCCGAACGATATCAGCTCCACACCTTCAATCATGCTTTATACACAGGGATTCTCCTATAAGCTGTTCGGACGAAGCAGTGCATACGGTGTTATTCTGTTAGTGCTGGGTGTTGCACTGAGTCTTATAACCAATCATTTGTTCCGTGAAGATAAAGATCTTGCAATGTAGGCGGAAGGAGAAGAGACGATATGGAAAAAACAGCTAATAAACAGAAAATGCACGGAGGAAAGATAGCACTGTACGTTATCGCGATCCTGTGGACAGTTGTTACACTGTTTCCGGTAGTAGTGACCGTAATGGCTTCCTTCAAAACAAACTCAGAGATCTACCTGAACCTGCTGAGCTTACCTAAGAAGCTTATGTTCCAGAACTATATCAGCGCAAACAAAACAGCGGATGCATTGAATACCATCAAGAACTCCCTGGTTGTAGCAACTCTGACAACTGTATTTAATACTGTAGTCGGAATGATGGCAGCATACATCTTATCAAGAAAAGATTACAAATTCCTGAAATGGGTATATGTATTCTTCATGATCGGAGTAATGGTTCCGGTTCACTGTACGCTGATCCCGATCAACAACATTGCAACAGCATTAAATGCAAAGAACAATCTGTTCTTCCTGATCCTGATCTATGTTGCGTTTGGTATGTCCCAGGCGATATTCCTTTATACAGGATTCATGGATGGAATCTCCAGGAACCTGGATGAGGCGGCGATCATTGATGGATGTAACAACTGGCAGCTGCTGTGGAAGATCCTTTTCCCTGTTTGCAAGCCGATCATCGCAACAGAGGCGATCTTCGTATTCATCTATGGATACAGTGAACTTGTATTCTCCATGATCCTGATGACAGATACCAAATATTTCACAGTTTCACGTGCGATGCTGAACTTCTCTTCTGCACATACACAGGAGATCGGAAGTCAGTTTGCATATGTAGTAATGTCCGTAATTCCGATGCTTATCATTTACATCGTGTTCCATAAACAGATTGAAAAAGGTATGCTTTCCGGAGCTATCAAAGGCTGATGCTTTTAATCTAAACAGGAGGAAAAAATCATGTATCAGTTTGACAGAAAAGAATATGAAAAACGTATGGAGTGGTACCAGGATGCCCGTTTTGGAATGTTTATCCACTGGGGATTATATTCTATCCCTGCAAGAGGCGAGTGGGTACGAAGCGTAGAGGAAATACCTGAGGAAGAATATCTTCCGTTTATGAAAGAATTTGATGCAAGAGACTACAACCCGAAGCAGTGGGCAAAAGAGGCCAAGGCTGCAGGTATGAAATATGTAGTCCTGACAGCGAAGCATCACGACGGCTTCTGCTTATTTGACAGTAAATACACAGATTACAAGGTAACAAATACACCGGCAGGAAGAGACCTGATCAAGGAGTATGTAGAGGCACTTCGTGAGGAAGGCCTTAAGGTTGGAATCTATTTCACACTACTTGACTGGCATCATCCGGATTATCCGCATTACGGAGACCGTATCCATCCGATGAGAAACCACAAAGAGTGCGGAAATGAGAACCGTGATTTCTCACGTTATACAGAATATCTGTATAATCAGGTAGAAGAGATCTGTACAAACTACGGACAGATCGATATCATCTGGTTTGATTTCTCCTACGACGATATGAGAGGGGAAAAATGGGGCGCAACCAAGCTGATCAACATGGTGCGCAGCTTACAGCCGCAGGTTATCATCGATAACCGTCTGGAAGCCAGCGGAGAGGGAAGAGGATCCCTGTATGAGTGTGATCCGACACCGTACCATGGCGATTTCGTAAGCCCTGAGCAGATCATCCCGCCGGAAGGAATCTGCGATAAGGAAGGCAACCCGATGGTCTGGGAAGCATGCTTCACCATGAACAACAACTGGGGATACTGTGCAAACGATCATTATTACAAACCGGCTTCCATGCTGATCAAGAAGCTGGTAGAGTGTGTTTCCAAGGGTGGAAATATGATCCTGAACGTAGGACCGGATGCCAAAGGTAAATTCCCGAAGGAATCATCTGCGATCCTGGCTGAGATCGGCCGCTGGATGGATAAGAATCATGACAGTATCTACGGCTGTGTACCGGCTGAAAACATTCCGAAGCCGGATTACGGACGTATCACCAGAAACGGAAACAAATACTATGTGCATATTTATGAGAATACACTGGGACCACTTCCGCTTCTGGGATTTGATAAGGATAAGATCGTGAAGGTGCGTGCGCTGGATGACGGACATGAGGTGCCGATCTCCAACGCATGGATGCACAGCGATTACCCGGATATCGCATTCGTTGATCTGGGACCTGACCCGGTACTTCCGGACCCGGTAGATTATGTTCTCGAAGTAGAGATGGCTGAGTAAAAAAACGAATCAATAATAAAAAAGAACAACAGGAAAAGCAGGAGATATGTGAATCTTAGTTATCCGGTTGTTCTTTTTTACCATAAGGAGAAGGGAAAAGATTATGATCATTTATACAGGAAAAGATTACTATGACGTAAGCAGAAAAGCAGCGAATATCATGTCTGCACAGATCATCATGAAGCCAAATGCCGTTCTCGGACTTGCTACAGGCTCCACACCGGTGGGAATGTACAAGCAGCTGATCGAGTGGTACAAAAAAGGAGATCTGGACTTTTCGCAGATCACATCCGTAAATCTTGATGAATACAAAGGACTTTCCGGAGACAACGATCAGAGCTATCGTTATTTTATGAACACAAATCTGTTTGATCATGTAAATATCGATAAGGCAAGAACCTATGTGCCAAACGGACTGGAAGAGGACAGTGAGAAAGCCTGCGCGGATTACAATGAGATCATCCGCAGCGTGGGTGGTATCGATATGCAGCTGCTTGGAATCGGCGGAAATGGCCACATCGGCTTCAACGAGCCGGGTGCAGCATTTGAGAAGGAGACTCACTGCGTAGACCTTACGGAGAGCACCATCAAGGCAAATGCAAGATTCTTTGAGACTATGGATGATGTGCCGAAGCAGGCATATACCATGGGTATCAAAAACATCATGACTGCAAAGAAAATCCTTCTGGTCGCTACCGGAGAGGCAAAGGCAGATGCTCTTTACAAATCTCTCTACGGACCGATCACGCCCAACGTGCCGGCATCTATCCTGCAGCTTCACCCGGATGTGACGGTAGTGGCCGATGAAGGCGCTTTAAAGCTGATCCGTGAGAAGGGACTGCTGTAAGAAATACAGAGGAAATTTCCGCGAATTAAATGAACGCAGATCACGGATATCCGTTTGAGTCAAGAGGATATCAGGGATCACTCTTGGGATTTTCCTGATTTGGTTAATAAAGAAAGCTTCGATCTAACTCTCATCGATGAGCGATGTGCTCAGAGAGTGGATCGAAGCTTTTTGTGCTTTCGGGACGTAAACCTGCAGGTGGCTGCAAACAGGCCGGTGGGCCGGACATTTGCAGTCTCAGGCTTTTTTCAACGTTTTGTGATAAATCATGACAGAAACGATGGCTGTAAACACCTCTGTGATCCAGAATGCGTTCCACACGCCATCAGGACCCATAAAATGGGACAGAAGATATGCGGTGGGCATGATAACGACCACATAGCGGAAAAGGGAAATTACAAGGGATTGCGTGCCTTTTCCAAGGCCTTCCATGGCACCGGAAGTGGTAACGGATACAGCAGAAACAAGAAAGCCGGCGCTGATGATCTTCAGTGCTCTGGAGCCAGCGGCAATGGTTTCCGGGGTAGTTGTGAAAAGTCCCATAAGCTGTCCGGATGCCAGGAGGCAGATAACGGTTCCAAAGAGCATGATCACACAGCTGGATTCCAGGGTGAGCCGGAAGATTTTTTTCACACGCTTCATCTCACGGGCACCGAAGTTATAACCGATCAGCGGGCGCATTCCCTGGATGATTCCGTTGGCCGGGAGATACAGGAAGGTCTGCAGTTTGTAATAAATGCCAAGGATCACCACATAGCTGTCCGAGTAAGCGGCCAGCACGGAGTTCAGAAAAGAGATCAGAAACGATGGCAGTGCCAGGTTCAGGATCGCGGGAACACCGATGGCATACAGGCTCAGATCCGTTACTTTGCTTGTTTTCAGGGCTTTGGGCGTTACACGTACAGGAATAGGCTTCAGGATATAAAAGAACATATAGACCGCAATGGTGAGCACCTGGCCGATGCCAGTAGCCAGAGCTGCGCCCCGGATACCCAGCTTCGGGAAAAAGCCGATTCCCCAGATCAGGAACGGATCCAGGATGATGTTGCTGATACATCCCACCAGCAGGGCGATCATAGATACTTTCATCCGTCCTACAGCCTGGAAAAGTTTTTCGAAGAAAAGGCTGATGGCAATTACTGTGGAAAACAGGAAAACGATGGTAGAATACTCCAGCCCCATCCGGATCACGGTTTCATCCTGGGTGTACATCTGAAGGAATACGGGCATAACAGCGATGCTGATCACAGTCATCAGGATCCCGTGGATCACAGACAGAAAAAATCCGTGGGTTGCGGCAGTGTCTGCCATTTTTTTGTCCCCTGCGCCAAGGTGATAGGAAACTCTGGCGTTGATTCCGATCCCGAAGCCAATGGCAACGGCGTTGATCATGTTCTGGACCGGATAGACAAGGGACAGGGCGGTCATGGCCTGCTCGCTGATCTGTGCCACGAAGAAGCTGTCCACAATGTTGTATAGTGAGTTTACAAGCATAGAAAAGACCATAGGCAGCGCCATGGATGCCAGCAGCGGGCCGACAGGCTTCTCCTTCATAAATGTGTCGTTCATGAAAAATCCTCCTTTATATCAGAATTCACAATGTAGATCATGGGAAAAAAGGTGTGCTTTTTGTGCATAATAAAAGCCACACAATCTGTCTTACTGGTGAAGGCAGATTGTGTGGCGAAAAAAGTCGGAACTGAAAAATCCACACGTTGTTTTAGCGTTTTCACCTTAACAAAAAACAGTGCTGATGTCAAGACTGCACGCAGGAAAATACCATTCTGGCAATATGCACAAAACCTGTCGAACTATGGTGGATAAGTGAAAAACTTTCCAAAAAGTTTTCCACATGACAAAAATCCGCAAATCCGCTAATAATCAAGTTATGCACAAATTTATCCACATTATCCACAAGGATAACCATGTGGATGAGCTGATTTACATAAATAAATTTAAACATATGTTTTGTGTAAAATGATAAAATTGTAAAAAGTGGGAAAAAAGTTCTTAAAACTATTGACATTTTTAAATTCTAAATATCATAAAATTTATTGCAAAAAAGACATAATATAAAAGAATAAAAACAAATAATCAGATAATAGTGAGTAAATTCTTGAAAAACTAATCTATTTAAAAGGGGGATTATCGGATGTATGGAAATGAGGATAAAAAAGAACAGTGCCCAGTTAAAACGGTCACTGCAAGGTGTTGAAAAGTTATTTTCAGATGTGGATAAGTGTGGATAACCCAAAAATCCTCCGCAGAACCGGAAAGATCTGCGGAGGATTTTTTTAACTGTTTTGTTTCATACGCTTGATCACCTTCAGACGTGTAAACTCTTCGCGCTCTTTTTCCTCCAGAGCATTAGTGATATCTCTGGTGAGGGTTTCATATCTGGGGATGGTGATGTTTTTCAGCGCATTGGCACGCTTCTGGGTTTTCTTGATGTTGGTAGCAAGACGGATGGCGGCGTTTTCGATCATGGAGAGCTGGATGGACAGCTCCTTTACACGCTCGAAGGCTGCCTTGGCCTCGTCCAGGGACAGCTTGGTGCTGTAGTAGGCGTAGGTCGGCGTGTTGCCTGCTTTTTTGTCATATTCCACAAGAGGGATCTCGGTTCCCATAACGCTTCTGGTTTTGATTCGGATGGAATCTTCCACAGGAACGGTATGAGAGATCTGGTCTACGAAAGCGATTCCAATTTCCATATTTGCCTTCTGAAGCGCCGCGTAAGCGGTACGGAAGGTCTCATCGATCTGGGACTGAATGTCCTTTGCCTGATCAATCAGCTCCATCATTTCACGGATCAGGATATTACGCTTTTTGTCCATAAGCTCATAGCCCTGTTTGGAAAGAGCCAGAGAGTTTTTTGCAAGTATAAGATTTCCCTTGGTAGGAAAGGTATTCGGATCCATAAAATCACCTCACTAACGGACGGTTTCTCTGTAATACTGATCCAGAACTTTGGTATCGATACGGTCGAGCTCTTCTCTTGGAAGAAGACCAAGAAGCTCCCAGCCCTTATCCAGAGTTTCGATGATGCTTCGATTCTCTGTTTCTGACTGTCCTACAAACTCTGCCTCGAAGGCTTTTCCGAATACAAGGTATTGCTTATCCAGCGGAGAAAGCTCATCCTCACCGATAACGGATGCCAGAGCTCTTGCGTCGCCTACCTTTGCGTAGCAGGAGAAGAGCTGGTTGGCAACATCCTGATGATCGGCACGTGTGAAGCCTTCACCGATACCGTCCTTCATCAGACGGGACAGGGATGGCAGAACATTGATCGGCGGATAGATCGCCTGACCGTGAAGCTGGCGGTCCAGTACGATCTGGCCTTCTGTGATATATCCGGTAAGGTCTGGGATCGGGTGTGTGATGTCGTCGTTTGGCATGGTCAGGATCGGGATCTGGGTTACAGAACCGGTGCCGCCACGGACGATTCCCGCACGCTCGTAAAGAGTTGCAAGCTCACTGTACAGATATCCGGGATAACCTTTTCGGGAAGGAATTTCACCTTTGGAGGAGGAAACCTCTCGCATGGCCTCGCAGAAGGAGGTGATATCTGTAAGGATTACCAGGATGTGCATGCCTTTTTCAAAAGCAAGATACTCAGCGGCAGTGAGGGCGATCTTCGGTGTCAGAAGACGCTCTACAACCGGATCGTTTGCAAGGTTCAAAAACATCACAACGTGATCGGAGGCACCGCTTTCCTCAAAGGTTCTGCGGAAGAATTCGGCTACGTCATATTTGACGCCCATTGCCGCAAAAACAATGGCGAATTTTTCATCGGAATCTGCTCCCAGGGAAGCCTGCTGAACGATCTGTGCAGCCAGCTTATCATGTGGAAGACCGTTACCGGAAAAGATCGGCAGCTTCTGGCCGCGGATCAGTGTGGTCAGTCCGTCGATAGCGGAGATACCGGTGTTGATATAGTTTCGTGGATATTCACGGGTTACCGGATTCAGCGGAAGCCCGTTAATGTTCAGGCTGACTTCCGGTGTGATCTCGCCAAGCCCGTCAATGGGCTGGCCGATACCGTTAAAGGTACGTCCCAGGATCTCAGGGGAAAGCCCGATCTCCATAGGATGTCCGGTAAGACGTGTGTGTGTATTGCCGAGGGACATATTGTCAGTTCCCTCAAAAACCTGGATAACGGCCTTGTCCTCATAGATTTCCACGATACGGCCGATCTTCTGAGTGCCGTCCTCCATGTGGAATTCCACGATCTCCTCGTAAGATGCATTTTTTACACCCTCAAGGACAACAAGAGGGCCGTTTATTTCACTCAGGCCAAGATATTCGATTGCCATAAACTGATCCCTCCTTTAACCGTTTTTTTCCAGTACATTGTCGTAGAAGCGGTCGATATCTTTATGATATTCATCAAAACGCTCCGGCTCTTTATTTGGAACCTCGTATTTGATGGCGATGATACGTTCAAAGATCTTATCCTCCTTCAGCACGGAAACCGGCATGCCACGGTTTACAAGGGCACGGCATTTTTCGTAGAGATAGAGGATGGTTTCCATCATCAGGAACTGCTTTTCCATAGGAACACTGGTGTCCTCCTGGTGAAAAGCGTTCTGCTGCAGGAAGCCCAGACGGATAACCCTGGCGATCTCCAGCGTCAGCTTCTGATCATCCGGAAGAACATCGCTTCCGATCAGCTTGACGATCTCCATAAGAGAGCTTTCCTGGTTGAGGATAGCCATGATCTGGTTTCTGTCATAAACGAATTTCGGGGAGACATGCTCTCTGTACCAGGGAGTCAGGTCCTCCAGATATTCGCTGTAGCTGGTCAGCCATTGGATGGCAGGAAAGTGACGGGCATAGGCAAGAGCCTTGTCCAGTCCCCAGAAACAGCGGACAAAACGTTTGGTATTCTGTGTGACCGGCTCGGAGAAATCACCGCCCTGAGGGGAAACTGCACCGATAATGGATACGGAACCTTCTGTTCCGTTCAGGTTCTGCATCATTCCCGCGCGCTCATAGAAGGCGGAAAGCTTACTTGCCAGATACGCAGGGAAGCCTTCCTCTGCAGGCATCTCCTCCAGACGTCCGGAAAGCTCACGGAGAGCCTCGGCCCATCGGGATGTGGAGTCTGCCATGATTGCTACGTCATAACCCATATCACGGTAATATTCCGCAAGTGTAACACCTGTGTAGATGGAAGCCTCACGGGCTGCAACCGGCATGTTGGAAGTGTTGGCGATCAGTGTGGTACGGTCCATCATCAGGTTTCCGGATTTCGGGTCGATCAGCTTGCTGAAGTCCTCAAGAACCTGTGTCATTTCGTTTCCGCGCTCGCCACAGCCGATGTAGATGATGATATCTGCGTCAGACCACTTGGCGATCTGGTGCTGTGTCATGGTTTTTCCTGTTCCGAATCCGCCTGGAACTGCAGCAGTGCCTCCCTTGGCAATAGGGAAAAGAGTATCCAGGATTCGCTGTCCAGTAAGGAGCGGAACGCTGGCCGGGAAACGCTTGTAGGTCGGACGTGGAACACGGATCGGCCATTTCTGGGCAAGTGCCAGTTCTTTTTCGGTTCCGTCATCAAGACGGACGGTAACGATGGGCTCCAGAACGTTATAAGCACCGTCAGGAACCGCATGGATAACGGTTCCGTGTGTGATCGTGGGCGGAACCATGGATTTGTGAAGGATGGAGGCGGTTTCCTGTGTTTCAGCGATAACCGTGCCTGCACCGATGACGTCACCTTCCTTTACGGTAATGTGGGTTTCCCATTTTTTTTCTGTGTCAAGAGAGTCAACGCTGACACCACGGGAAATATATTTTCCAGAGGCCTGGGCAATCTCTGCCAGAGGTCTCTGGATACCATCAAAAATATTGTGGATGATTCCCGGACCAAGGAGAACGGAAATGGCGTCTCCTGTTCCGATAACAGTTTCTCCGGGTTTCAGTCCTGTAGTTTCCTCAAAAACCTGTATGGTCGTCATATGTTTCTTGAGACCGATAACTTCTCCAACCAGTTTTTCGGGGCCTACATAGACCATCTCGGAGATCTTGAAGCCGGTGTCGCCCTTGAGGTAGATAACAGGACCGTTAACACCGTAGATAATACCTGTTTTACTCATGTGCTGGACCTCCGTCAAATTTGAATTCTCTGTAAGCTGCCTGATAGCCTTCCTCAAAGGAATTGTCGATGAGGATATTTTTTTCAGGGATTATCGCCTTGATTCCGCCGATAAAGGATTCATCGGAAAGCTTCAGCGGGAAACCGGTCTTTACAGTGAGAGACTTCAGACGGGGTTCATCTTCTTTTGAAAGATAGATCTGGATCTCATCGTGTTCCGCGAAGCAGACAGCTTCCTCGATCTTTGTACAAAGATATTCTTCATAGCGGGGAGATTCCATGAATTTTAGGATCTGTACCCGAACATCTGCAAAAAGTTTTTCTTTTAAGCGGCTCTGCCTGGCAGTCCAGTTTCGCCGGATGTGAAGCTGCTCTGCGGAAAGTGCCTTGTTGATCTCGCGCTTTGCGTTTGCAATCTCGGCTTTGCGGGAACTGGCAGCATTTCCCAGAGACATTTTTTTATGTTCCTCCAGTGCGGCATCCAGGGCTTCCTTGTGTTCCCGGACATCTTTTTCCGCCTGACGGCGTGCTTCGTCCACGGAGGTGTCATAGAAGTGTTTAAGCTTCTCTTCAATTGTCATAATATCACCTGCCTATAATTTTAATCCGATAGCCTCGTTTACATAAGATGTAATAAAATCAGGTCTGCGGCCGGTACCATGTCTGTCAGGAATTTCAATGATGAGAGGTGTTTTGTGATGAAGCTTGACATCATCAATGATCTCAGGAAACTCCCGGCCGAATTTTTCGGTCAGGAGTATGATTCCGATCTCTTTGTCTGCGATGGTGCGCTCCAGAGCTTCCTTCAGTTCGTCGTGCTCATGAACGATCACACCCTCTACACCAGCCAGTCTCATTCCTGTCAGAGTATCAATATTGTCACTGATCAGATACATTTTCATATCAAAGTTTACCAAGGATCATGAAGGAGATGATCAGTCCATAAAGAGCAACACCTTCGGCAAGACCTACGAAGATAAGAGATTTACCAAGGATGCTCTGATCCTCACTGATCGCTCCAAGTGCTGCGCTTGCCGCACTGGCAACGGCAATACCACCACCGATACAGGAAAGTCCGGTAACAAGTGCTGCTGCGATGTAACCCATACCTGTTGCAAGGCCTGCGTCAGCGCCTGTAGCAGCCTGTACGGAAGCTCCGCCTGCAAATGTTACTGCAATGGCAACAAGCATGATCCCGAAGAAGAAAAAGGCGTTGACACCAAGAGCTGTTTTGTAGCGGCCACGGTTTTTTTCGCCGAGAAGATAGTAACCAAATGGAAGAATGATGCTGAGTATAAGTGCAACTGCGATTGTGATCTGTGTAATGACTGTCATGATGATGACCTCCTTAATATTCGTTTAATTGAATGCCCGGATCAGAATGCGTTCCGACTCTGGCATTTTATTTGTTTTTAGAGCAGAACGGCTCGAATTTCCGTCCGCTGCCCTTGTAAAAACGGCTGAACATTTCGTAATATTCCAGACGGAGTACCTGGATACCTACGATCAGGCCCTCCATAGCGCATACAAACAGGTTTCCGAGAATGATGACGATCCAGTTCGGACTGCCGTTCTCTGCGCCTGCAAGCATAAGTACAACCTCCATCATAGCTGCGTGGCTGACTGCAAAAGCACCGATACGCACGAAGGAGAGTGTATTGGAAAAGTAGCTCAGGATAACCTCGAACAGTTCAAAGATACCCTGTACGATAAACATGCCTTTTTCTTTTGGCATAACCTCGGCTTTTTTTTCTACCAGGTTTGTAAGAGGCTCCTTGAAGAAAATAAGAAGCAGCGGTAAAACAAACATAATGGCAAGGACTGCACCACCCGGAACAGCATGCCCGGATACAAAAAGTCCGATGCAGAGAACTGCGGAGCCATAAAATACAAGTCCTGCCACAGCGTTGGTGTCAAACCAGGTTTTTTCAACGTCATGCATCTTAAAGGAATTGATGATGTTGAAAACCATACACAGGAGGATGATTCCCATGCCGAAGCCGATGGCAACAATAAATACGGTATTCAGTTTTCCGATAAAAGGTATGGTCGTCATACTGTTCACAGGCCGCAGCCACAGAGCAGGTATGACATCCTCAAATCCAAAGATGCTTCCGAACATCAGACCGAAAAATGTGGAAAAGACTCCGGCGCAGCTGATGATTCCGGCAAGATCGATATGCTTTAGTTTGTACAGGAGCAATCCTCCGATAAAAAGCAGGAGTCCCTGTCCTGCATCACCGAACATGGCTCCGAAAATAAAGGAGTAGGTGATGGCGACAAACCAGGTGGGGTCCATCTCACCATAGGCGGGAAGTCCGTACATTTTTACATACATTTCAAAGGGCTTGAAAAGCTTCGGGTTTTTCAGCTTGGTCGGTGGCTGATGGTTCTGGTCGTGCTCCGGCGTATTGGTATCTTCTCCGTCTACCAGGCAGAAGATTTTTTCGTCGGATGAGATTTCGGCTTGAAAGGCTCTGGTGTCGGCTTCTGTCATCCAGCCGCAGAGAATATAGAAATTTTCATGCTTTCCGGTGCAGGCAGCCGCTTTACGGACATCGAAATTTCTGGAAAACTGAAGAAGGGTGTTTCTGGCGGTAACGATGGCTTCTGCCTGATCCGCAAGAAATCTCTGGTATTTCTGTTTCTGTGCTTCCAGATGCTTCAGGGCATCCTCGTATTGTTTGCTTACGCTTGAAAATGCCTGCTGGGCAGTTCCGGTATAATTATCCGGCACAAAGATCTTCTCAAAGTGCATAGAAGAGTAGGCGGCATCGATTTTGTGCGCTTCATGCTTCGGTACGAAGTAAACGCCCCAGACGTATTGGTCATCTTCATCACATTTAAGGAAGATCGTGTTCAGATTGTCGTAAATATATTTCTTGAATTTCTCATAATACTGTTTCTCGATACGTCCGAAATGAAAATGGATATACTTCAGATGAAGTATGGATGAAATATCATAATCAATATTTCGGAAGGGACGTATGATCCGCAGTGACTCTTCCAGAGAGGAACATTTTTCTTCCAGTTCGGACTGTTCCTTCTGGAGCTGATCCGCCTGGGAGCGGATCTCCTTTACTGTGGAAAGTGCTGTTTCAATACCCGGGCTTCTGTTGGAAGTGGACGGAGGAGTTTTCAGCTCCTCATAAATGGTATTGATGGAATTTAAGGCATCTCTGTAAGGGTTGACATCCAGGAAAGGCGTCAGACTTTCTACTGTGGTCAGCTCTGAGAGAGCGTTTTCCAGATGGATCTCGTACTTGCACAGGTAGGTGTTTACAACCCGGTCGATATCTGCCTTGGGACCGGTGATGCTCAGAAAATTCATTTTTTCAATCACGTTGCTACCTCCTGGTTATTAACCGTTGCGTATATAACGCAGGGATTGTTCTGGGTCCACGCCATAGCGCACGCATTCAAGGGCAATGGTCAGACGGTTGACTTCATGTTCTTTGTGATATAAATAGGAATAGATGACTGCTACGGAATAGGGATCCTTGCGTGCTTCCTGTTCCAGTATGCTGCGAAGAATATAGTTATAAAATTCTTCCAGACTGGCGACGGTCAGCTGTTCGTATTTTTTACCATAATAAGTCCCATTGAAGATACGACGGAACTCTTCTGGTGTAGGGGCTTCCACAAGGGTGGTGATCTCCTCTTTGCGGAGCTTGTAGTTCATGGGGACCAGCAGTGCGTAAATAGCAGCCGGTTCCATCTGAAAGCAGCGTTTGGAGCGCTGGATGAACTGCAGGTTCAGCATATCGAATTTTTCACCGTAAGCCCTGGTGATCTGTTTCAGATCGTTACCTTTGAAAAGCTTCTTCCGCACATTCCAGATCTGTGAAAAATACGAAAGGTCAAGTGCCATGCCGAAGTCAAAAAGCGTGGCATTTCCACGTTCATTGACCTGAGACAGCGGAATAAAAAAATCATTTCCCTTCAGTGCCGCAATGAATTCATCCATATTGGTGCAGGCGGTAAGCCTGTCAATGTCCAGCTTGGAATGATGTCTGAAAAAATCGCGGTAGGGAGAAATATCTACGGGATCGGTGTCCCGGTGGTCAAAGAGATTCGTCATGATTTCTTTCAGGACGCGGATCTCATAACGCTTCGAGTAAAGCGACAGGAACGTTCGCTGTTCCTGATTTGCAAAGTGGTAAAGCCTTGAAAAATTCAGGAAGATGGATTTCTTCAGGAGTTTTTCTATCTGTCCGCGGTGAAGATCATTTTCATCGAGACCGGACCAGATATTCTGATATTCCGGAGTCCGTTTCAGGTAGGCTGTTACCTGGGGGACATTGGGAAGCTGAACGATTTCTTCCAGCTGCTCATCTGTCACAAGCCTGCTCTGCATGGCGCGGATCTTGGTGGAGAGTCCGCTGTATGAGAGGACAGAGCCCATTGAATCACTTCCTTTCCCTTCAGGTTTCGGTGATGCCTGTTATTTTCTGAAACAGCTCACTGCAAAGACTTTCGTGATGGGCTTCGTAATAGGCATCCAGCCTGGATAGCTGGTCTTCGGTTTCTGCACGAAGCTCATTGATCCGGGCGTCTTTCTCGCGGGCCAGATTTTCACGGATCTTCCGGATCTCGTCGCTGGTTTCTTTTTCAAGTGAAGCGTCGAATTCCTTCGTCTGTTTTTCTGCTTCTTCCGAGAGAGCCTGTTTCTGTCGCGCAGCGTCCTGCATGATGGCATTGGCTGTAGCTTCGATTTCCGAAAGCTTATTTAGGATTTGTTCCATAGCGCCCTCCTTGTTTGTTTATTGTTTATAATTGATTTTTATATGATACACCTTTTTTATGGTAAAAACAACTAAAATTTTGTTAATTTTTCTGCAAACTTTTGAGGGAAATGTGGGTAAAAAGATATTTTTTGGGGTTTTGTGGGAAAAGAGGAAAACCGCAAAGGGGCCATAAAGCCATGGCCCCTCTGCACACCCCTCGGGCTTTTTTTTAGGAGTTCTTGGTTGTGGTGGTGTGAGGTTGTTGACTTGTGTATGTATGCTGCTGTGTTGGATGTGTGAGGTTGAGCCGATGTGTGTGGATGCGGATGGTGTTGGATGTGGACGGCGAGGCGCGTTGCTGTCGCCTGGTTGAGGGGATGTGTATATGGATGTGGATGGCGAAGCGCGTTGCTATTGCTTGGTTGAGGATTTTTTTTATTTTTTGCTTGCGGCGGGGTGGGGGTTACATGTATAGTTGAATATTGGGATGCCTTGCACAGGGTGTTTTATCGGATATTCTGGAAGAGGAATGATGATTTTTTTGGATTTGTGCAGGTATTCTGGTTTGTGTGGCTGGTGGCGGATGTATTATAGTGGTTTCATTGGTTTGGGGAATTGTTATAGACTGCTTTTGCTGGCTGCGAGAGGTAGTTATTTGATTTGTATATTATAGGAAGATTAATTTGGAGGTTATTTATGAGATTACGTAATATTCCCGGGGCGAAGGATGCGATTTTGGAGTGTGACTGGGTGATTGATGAACCGGAGAAGTTTAAAGGGGAATGGGCGAGTGTTTTTGGGGAGAAGAGACCGCTTTTTCTTGAGGTTGGTATGGGAAAAGGGCGTTTCCTGATGGATATGGCGAGGCTGCATCCGGAGAGGAATTATGTTGGGATCGAGATGTATGACAGTGTGCTGCTTCGGGCACTTCAGAAGAGGGAGGAGCTTGAGGAGGCCGGGGAGAAGTTTTCAAATCTGGTGTTCATCCGTGTGGATGCAAGGCTTTTGCCGGAGATTTTTGAGAAGGATGAGGTTGACGGGATTTATCTGAATTTTTCCGATCCGTGGCCGAAGGCCCGTCATGCCAAGAGAAGACTGACTTCCAGGGAGTTTTTGAAGAGGTATGAGCAGGTCCTGAAAAAAGAGGGTACTGTGGAATTTAAGACAGATAACCGTGGATTGTTTGAATTTTCCCTGGAAGAGGTGAAGGAGTCTGACTGGAACCTGGAGGTTTGTACGTTTGATCTTCATCATGATGAGGAGCTGGTGAAGGGAAATGTGATGACGGAGTATGAGGAGAAGTTTTCTTCCATGGGCAATCCGATCTGTAAGATGGTGATCAGACAAAAATAGAAGAGGTAAGGTTAAGTGGTTTTCAGAAGGTATCTGATATCAAAGCTTATCTGGCGCATAGATATTCTGCATTAATATAGAAGGTTGTTTTATCGGGCTGATCTGTAAACAGATCGGCCTGTTTTCATATAATAAATAAGAGGGAGCGTCAAGCAGGAATATACGAATCTGCAGGAGAAGCTGCCTGATCTGCATAAAGAAAGAGGGGAAGATAAGGTTTGAAAAAAAGAAAATCCAACTCATTCCGGCGAAATCTCAACAGTGTAAAACGCGGCGTCAAAAGCCAGGCATTTCAGATCAGAAATTCGCTGTCAGAAATAGAAAAATCACTGAACAAAATTGCATCAAATGAAGATATAAAAAATAAAAAAGAAAAAAATAAAAAAAATTAAAAAAAGGTGTTGACTTTCTTCAAATCATAACGTATAATACAACATGTCTTGAGGAACGAACGAAACAAAAAACGAAAGACAAATAATTAAATAAGCGTCTTTAGCTCAGTTGGTAGAGCACCTGACTCTTAATCAGGGTGTCCAGGGTTCGAACCCCTGAAGACGCACTAAAGGCACTGTTTTTGCAGATATAGAGCTGCGGGGACGGTGTTTTTTTGTTGTGTTTATTCGGGTTTCAGGGGGGATAAGGATATCTGGGCGTGAAGTGATGCGGAGTAAATGGACCGAGATGAAAATGTCGATCATCAGATAGAATCAGAATGTCTAATATAGACACCATGATTATAGGTATAGATCCTTTTGAATAAAGAAAGGATGGTATACTATGGGAGTTTGTAAGAAGATAAAAAGGAGGGCCGGGTCTTGGAAGGGACCCGGCAGAGTATGAAAAGAAAAATAAGTAATGATCTATAAGATGAAAAAGCTTTGTGCTTTATTTGATTAATAATATACCGTCAAAATGTGATGGAACTGTGAGAAGCGTTTTAAAAATTTGTGAGGAAAGTCTAAATATCTTATAAAGTCTGATAAACTGCGAAGAAGTTATTCGGTGTAGAGCCGCGTAGCGAAGCGGATTGCGAATATCCGCTTGACTCGAATCAAGTAAGTCCCCTGCGGGGGGCGAAAAGCAATAGCAGTCGGTGGGGCTTGTAAGAATAGAAAATTCTGAAATTTGTACAAAAATAGTGAAAATAAATAAGACTTTTTTAAGCCGATACGGTATAATAAACCATAGCATAAAAATCCGGAGGGGAAATGAACGAGTATGGATGTGGTACACATGTTATATGAACAGGTGCGGAAATTTTTCTGAGGGGTATAAATGAATATATCTATATTTTATATTCAGCGGAAAATGTGATATCCGGAAAGATGGTTCAATTCTGAGGTATTCAGATGAAAAGGGAGGAGATGGCTATGGAGAAAGTGTTTGAGGCGATCAATGGAGTGTTCAGCTTTATCGGTCCACTGTCTGATTTTCTGTGGGAGTTCCCCACGAATTTTGACTGGTACAGCAGTATCCCGATTCTGGGAAATATATCCTTTGCGATCATATTACTTCTTGGGTCCGGGATTTTTTTCAGTTTCAGGATCGGTTTTATGCAGGTGACTTACTTTAAAAAAGGAATCAGGACCATGACGGAGAAACGTGTTGTGGAAACAGGAATTTCGCCGCTTGCATCGTTTTTCCTGAGTTCAGCTATGCGTGTAGGACCGGGAAATATCCTGGGCGTAACAGGTGCTATTGCAGTGGGTGGACCGGGGGCCCTGTTCTGGATGTGGATATCTGCGTTTTTCGGGATGGCAGTTGCATACATGGAGGGTGTCCTTGCTCAGATTTTCAAGGAGAAGAAGGACGATGAGTTCGTAGGAGGTCTTCCTTTTTATGGGAGAAAGCTTCTTGGAAATAAGGTATGGATCGGTGTTTTTCTTTCGGTATTGTATATTCTGTATGCGCTTTGCTGTCTGCCGGCACAGGGCTTTAACGTTGTTTCATCAGTAGGACGCATGGCAGAGATCGTAACCGGAAAAACCATCCCAAGCGGATCAGCCTTCTATTATATAGTAGGTACGCTGATCGTAATTCTCACAGCAGCTATCGCATTTGGCGGAATCAAAAAAGTATCCAGATGGACAGATATGATGGTGCCGGTGATGGCAGTGCTCTATATGGTAGTAGTGTTACTTCTTATCATATTGAATTTTACCCGTATTCCGTATTTCTTCGGAAGCGTGTTTGCAGGAGCCTTTAAGCCGGATGCATTTTTTGGAGGTGTTTTTGGAACAGTTCTTGCACAGGGCGTAAAACGAGGTTTGATGTCCAATGAGGCTGGTCAGGGAACGATCACCATGTCAGCAGCAGCAGCTGACGCAAAGCATCCATGTGAGCAGGGTGTGATCGCTTCTCTGGGAGTTTTTCTTGATACCATTGTGATCTGTACACTTACCGGATTTGTGGTAGTTATGGCACATTGCTGGACAGGAGCAGATGCGGAAAACTGGCAGGCTCTTGATAAACTTCCTAAATATACGGAGTCCATTGCTGTGCTGACTCCGGGAACTGCAATGAACGGGATCGTTACATTTCTTGTAACCTTATGTTTCTGCCTGTTTGCATTTACCTGTCTGCTTGGAATGATCAGCTTTTCGGAAATCGCAGCAAACCGTATCCGCAAGGATAAGATATGTATTAATTTTGTACGCTGCATCGGTCTTTTTGTTGCCGCATTTGGTATTCTCTGTAATATCGCAGGACTGGAGCTTGGAAATCTCTGGGCATTTTCTGATCTTGGAAATATTCTGATCGTATTTTTCAACGTACCGATCGTTTATGTCGGTGCGAAATATGTTTTCCGGGCGACCAGACATTATAAGAAGAATGACGGTACTCCGTTTACATCGGAGATAATTGGAAGAAATGACTGCGCTTACTGGGATGAGCAGGCAAAAAAAACAGTGAAAAATTTTTCCGGAAAATAAAAAGTCCGGCGGGAGATAAAATTAGCATTGTAAAAGTGCATGTACTCATTTATAATGAGTAACAGATTCTAAAGATGTTATAAATAACAGGAGGAAAGCCTTGAAAAGAGAATTAGTTATTGTCATTGATTTTGGCGGTCAGTACAATCAGCTGGTTGCAAGACGTGTCAGAGAATGTAATGTATATTGCGAAATTTATTCTTACAAGACAGATCTTGAGAAGATTAAAGCGATGAATCCTAAGGGAATCATCCTTACCGGCGGACCAAACAGCTGCTATGAGGCAGATTCACCGACTTACCAGAAGGAATTATTTGAGCTTGGTATTCCGGTACTTGGACTTTGCTATGGAGCACAGCTCATGATGCATGTCCTTGGCGGAAAAGTTGAGAAAGCAGATGTCAGCGAATACGGTAAGACAGAGCTTCTCATCGATAAGAAAGATTCCAGGATCTTCAAAAATGTATCCGACAAAACAATCTGCTGGATGAGCCATACAGACTATATTTCCCAGACTGCACCGGGATTTGAGATCGCTGCACATACTGCAGACTGTCCGGTAGCAACTGCACAGAATGAAGAGAAGAAACTGTATGCGATCCAGTTCCATCCGGAAGTACTGCACACAGTAGAAGGAAAGACAATGCTGTCCAACTTCGTGCTTGGTGTCTGCGAATGTGCCGGAGACTGGAAGATGGATGCCTTTGTTGAACACACGATCAAAGAGATCCGCGAGAAAGTCGGTGATGGAAAAGTTCTCCTTGCCCTGTCAGGTGGTGTAGATTCCTCCGTAGCAGCAGGACTTCTTTCCAGAGCGATCGGCAAGCAGCTTACCTGTGTGTTTGTAGATCATGGTCTTCTTCGTAAGGATGAAGGTGATGAGGTTGAAGGTGTATTCGGACCGAATGGTCAGTTTGACCTGAACTTTATCCGCGTGAATGCACAGCAGAGATATTACGACAAGCTTGCCGGTGTTACAGAGCCTGAAGCGAAGCGTAAGATCATCGGTGAGGAATTTATCCGTATCTTCGAGGAGGAAGCCAAGAAGATCGGTGCTGTAGATTTCCTTGCACAGGGAACCATTTATCCGGACGTTGTAGAGAGCGGTCTCGGCGGAGAATCCGCAGTGATCAAATCCCACCATAACGTAGGCGGCCTTCCGGATTTCGTTGATTTCAAAGAAATCATTGAGCCGCTTCGTGACCTGTTTAAAGATGAGGTCCGTAAAGCCGGCCTTGAGCTTGGAATTCCGGAAAGACTGGTATTCCGTCAGCCATTCCCGGGCCCGGGACTTGGAATCCGTATCATCGGTGAAGTCACCGAGGAAAAAGTACGCATCGTACAGGATGCAGACTACATCTACCGTGAAGAAGTCGACAATGCAGCCGCCGACTATAAGAAAGAACACGGAGAAGATCCGTCCTGGATGCCGAACCAGTACTTTGCAGCCCTTACAAATATGCGAAGCGTAGGTGTAATGGGAGACTTCAGAACATACGATTATGCAGTGGCGCTTCGCGCCGTTAAGACTATTGACTTCATGACTGCGGAGTCTGCTGAGATTCCTTATGCAGTACTTAATAAGGTGATGAACCGCATTATTAATGAGGTTAAGGGCGTAAACCGCGTATTCTATGATCTTACAAGTAAGCCGCCTGGAACGATTGAGTTTGAATAATGAGCAAAATCCCAGAAATCCTTTATTTACAAGGGTTTCTGGGATTTTATTTTTGCCCGTGATGCTACGGTGATGTTAATGGGGAGAAAGTGTCTTATTTTTGGGGATTTTTTGTTATTATATGATACTGTACGTTTCATACGTTTTTATCTTCTGCATTATCATTTGTGGCTCTTACTTCATTGAGAGCGTCAGCAAGCTTCCTGTCTTTTCCTGGATACAAATGAGCATAAACTTTCCAGGTTGTTTCCGGTGATTCATGTCCAAGCCGGTCCGAAATCTCTTTGATAGAAAACTTCATGTCAATCAGCATACTTGCGTGGGAATGGCGAAGATCATGGATCCTGATCTCCGGAAGACCAGATCTGGCAGTTGCACGTTTAAATTCTGACCGCATACCGGATTTCTGAAAATAGAAGATACGCTCATCTGGTTCTATAGCCATGCTGGCAACATAATCCTGAAGCTCTTTATATAGAGATTGCGGAATGTTCACGACACGTTTGCTCTTTTCGGTTTTGGGTGTCTGGAAGTATTGCTCGCCTTTTATAACCACAAAGTTCTTGTTAATTGATATGGAGTAGTCCGGCAGGATATCCGCCGGAGTAATAGCCAGAACTTCTGCAGATCGGAGTCCTCCATAGAACATGAGGCTGAACGCCATCCGGTACGCACTTTTCTTTTCAAAGGTAAGGAAGTAGTCAAATTGCTCTCTGGTCCAGATGTTCATTTCATCTGCACTGCTTTTCCCGATCGCACCAGCTGCAAGGCATGGATTGCTCCGGAGCTTATAGTATTTGACAGCATAATTCATGATAGCAGACATCTGGTTATTGATGGTCTTCAGATACGTCTGAGAATAAGGATTTCCCTTATCGTCCCTGTAATTAATCATGGCATCTTGCCATCGATGGATCACGATCGGAGTAATGTCACCGATCTTCATATCTTTAAAGAATGGCAGCAGTTTCATGTCTATTAGATACTGCTTATTTTCCAGAGTGGTCAGTTTCAGCCGGGAGCTGCAGTCTGACATATAATTCTTGATCAGAGCAGAAAACAGGATATCTGGATCCTTGGCTCCCTGCGCCAGAAAGTCACGTTCCCATTCTATAGCCTCTTTTTTGGTAGAAAACCCCCTTTTGCATTTGTGCTGACGCTTGCCAAGCCAATCATCATAGTAGAAGTTGGCGTACCATTTTGTCTTTCCATCTTTGGTAAAATACTTATAAGCCGGCATCTGAATCCTCCATTACTAAACAAATGTAATCAACAAATGTTTGACAAAAATGTTGAATATAGATATAATGTACTTAACAAGAGAACCGTTGGTCAGTGTACACCTGACCGCCGGATAGAGTAGTAACTAAAAAATAGCGCCTTACTTTACCAGAGCAGGGGCGCTATTTTTTATGCATTAAATTGATAACAAGAGTTACAACTGCACAAAGCATAATTACAAAAGTAAATAAATCACCATATGTAACCATCAGCACCAGCCTCCTTTCACAAAAGTGTCCGGCGGCTGACATAACACCCCAACGGTTCCCCAGTTAAATATACTATTCTGTTTTTTCTTCTTCCATCTTCTCCATCATTCCCAAAAAGATACGTTTTCCCTTCTTGGATAACTGACGGTACCGCAGGATGATATCCTGTTCGTCTTCTGAAGCAATGGCACAGCTGTATTCAGAATTACCCACAAGGTAATCCATAGAGGTGTCGAGGGCTTTTGACAGGCTTGCAGTGGCATCTATTCCAGGAACAGTCTTTCCGGCCAGAATGTCACAGCAGGTTTCCTCTGTCAGCGTTGATTTTTTGATCAGGTCCGGAAGGCTCATCTGCAACTGAGCCAAACGGGCTTTTATTCTTGCCTGCACTGCGGAAACTTCTTTCGGATCCGCAACAGCATATCTTGAAGTAGTTCGGCCAAGAATGTAATCTGCTGGCACACCGAAGCATGCAGCACTGCGATTAACAAATTCTGTTGACGGGAAAGAGTAACCTCTTTCGACATTCGATACTACTTGGCCAGAAAAACCTATTGCTTTTCCAAGTTCGGACTGACGCAGATTAGCCTCAGCCCGCAATTCTTTTATTCGTTCACCAATTGTCATAAAAACTATTCCTCTTATTAATATCTGCCACCGCGTTGGATTCCAATATCAGAAATCTTATCATTATCAATTATGAAACCTATATCTTCTGATACCTTATATGAAACCGACTTGCCTGAATTCGGTTCTGGCTTTGGAATTATTTTTCCACAAAATTCAGCACCTTCAAATAGTACGACTACGGATACTGCGCTACTGTCAATAGAAGAAATAGTACTTTCGATATCCTCTGGATCAGCAGCTTCAATCTGGGCATTGTACATCTCAACCAGTTTCTTTTGAGCGTCGGTAGCGGTGGTGTCATCATAGCCTACCTGTACTGAAAAATATTTGGAATCATACGCTGAAAATAAATTCGAAATTGTATCACCAATTTTTATGCCACGAAATGTTTTGCTATCAGGATAAGCAGAGGCCATTATATGATCTTCTGAATCAGGTATCTCAATAGGAGCGTCATTTTTATCGTATAATTTAAAATCTTCCAGTGAAAACCATTTTTCCTGATTCTCATATTGTGAAAGCAGTTCTTTGGCAGCTCCTTCTGGCTTATATTCCCCTGTTTTGTAGTCTTTAATTTCAAACGCGGTTGCATCAGCGGAAACCGGATTGACCCAATAATAAATCAGATCATCACTACTACTGTGGATATTCGTTATAGAAGAGCAACTCCAAGTATTGTCTTTTGTATAGTAGCAGACCGCCTCCATGGCTACGCCATCTGCTGATAAAATTACTTGTGCAACTGTTTGAGAATCTTCTTTTTTCTCTAAATCGTAAGAGGAAACCTTTTTAACACCCATATCATTCAACGACTCGGAAATTGCATCGGATAATTGGGAAGCATCTCCAGAAACGTATTTTTGATCGATATTAATGCCATAATCGGATGCTGCGAATACAGGGATAGTATTGGCAAAAATCAATGAGCAGGTAAGTGCAATCATTTTCTCTTTCATAGTCATTCCCCTCTTTTGCTTCGGTACCACTCGAAGCTTATTATTTTGCTTTCTTAAGAGGCTCGGCAGCATCTTCTTCCTGTCGTTTTAAACATTTTATGTACCCCTTCAATTCACCTCGAAATTCCAACTGCGCATCATGCGGAAGTGATCTAAATAAAGAAAGAACTTCCGATTCAAATTCAGAGCAGCGGTATTCTTGTTCTATTCCTGTAAGTAAAAATTCACAGGATGTATTTAGCAAATGTGCTATTTTTAGAAGCTTATCCGCGGAGGGAGGGCTACTATCCCATCTACGGATAGTTCCATTACCAAAACCTGCCTGTTCTTCCAAAAGCTTTAAATTCAAGTCTTTTTCTTTTGAAAGATTCTTGATTCGAGAAACCAAAGACATAATGATAAAAAACCTCCGATTTAGCAAATATGCGAAAAAAGTATTGACAACTAGCAAATATGCTATTATTATTAAAAATGTAATAAACAAATGTTTAATGCAAAACAAAAAAAGAGAGAGTTACATCGATGATAAATCGGAGAGCAATGCTTTGTTGTTTTCTTCAATCATGGCCGCCACAGCAATGATAAGAGCCTCAGCAGATGCTTCTGACATAACAGTGTTTCCGGCAGGAATACCGTTTCTTAATAATTCAGAAAGAATCCGGCGGTTTTCGTCACCATAACGTTTAAGCCCAATTCTTCTGAGATTATCAATCCAATTATCCATGATAACTCCTTTCTGATTATTTTAATGCAATCGCAAACAAATGTAAACAACAAATGTAATAAACATTTGTTGAAAACGGAGGTGATATTTTGAAGCGAAAACTGTCGCCATGGTGCAAAGAAGTAAAGAAAACCTTAATCGACAGAGATATGTCTGTCACGGAATTGTGCGGTGAAGTTGGGATGTGCAGGAACTACGTGACAACCACCATAAATGGAAGAATGTATGCACCTGCACTTGCTGAAAAAATCAGCAAGGCTCTGGATATCGATACAGAGTACACAATTTAATTACCATAACTTGATTATACAGCTTATAGAAGGAGAGAAAAATGTCGAAATTTGCTACGAAAGCAGCGGCTAATATGTTTTGCCAGGCACGATATGAGGCGGCAAAGTCAAATGAGCGTCTGAGCAGCAGAGAAGGTGCTGCGGAAGAAATAGGAATTGATCGTACAAGGCTAGCCAGAATCGAACTTGGGAGCACGATACCATATCAGGAGGAAGTTCTTCTGATGGCTGACTGCTATAAGGCGCCGGAATTGAAAGGAAATTATTGCCGGGAGATGTGCCCGCTTGGAAAGAACATGCCGAAGATAGAGAATGCAGGACTGGATAGAATCAGCCTGAGAATGCTTTCTTCTTTAAAGAAGATAAACGAGGCAAAGGAATCACTTCTTGATATTACGGCAGACGGAATTATCTCAGAAGAGGAAAAACCGGAACTGAAAAAAATCATTCAGACATTGGACGAAGTAAATGAGATCACGCAGAATCTGAAAAATTGGGTTGAGAGAAATCTGGAATGAGGTGCTTGGTATGGAAAATGCAAACGGTGTAATCAAAAAGCTTACATCTGCGGAACGTTCTTACTATACAGCCGCTGAGGTCAGAGAAATGATGGGTGTGAGCAGGGATACGGCATATCGCATGATACGCTCCCTTAGGTCGGACCTGATAGCCGATGGACAGCTTGCCAAGGGGTATCCGTCAGGGAAAATCCCCAAAAAGGCATTTAACAAATTATACATGATTGAATGAAAGGAGTGGATACGATGGCTTTTTATAGAATCTGCCCGGATTGCGGAGCGTATCTGGATCCGGGAGAACAGTGCAGTTGCCATGAAGAATGTCTGATCGAAATGGAAAGAAAAGAAAAAGCAACTGCATTTGTTGAAAAGATGATGAAAGAAGAAAAAAATGGCCAGCTTCGCCTGGCAGTATAGGAGGGAAAGATGCTGACAGCAAAAGATCTTGAAAAATATCATCAGGCCGCAGAGCGGATCCTGAATGCAATGGACAACAGCCCGGTGCCGATCAGCTGGCACGAAATGGACAGAATGGCATTGCAGAGCGTTATCGCAAAGGAATTGATTCTCATTGACAAGGAGGTAAGGAAATGAATGTATGCAAGGTGCCAGATATGTGCAAAGACATGGAATATAAGTATATCACAGAAGATTCCAAAACAAGGGTATATCTGTCCGTGGTGCGAAAATTCAATGAGGCAGAATATGAGAAATACTACATCCGCAAAAAGAAAGAGAAAGTGAGAAAGAGAATCCTTTTTATTGCAAGAGCTTTGAAGTATGCACTTCCAGTCCTGGCAAGCACGATTCTTTACAATATGCTTTCAAATAAGCTTTATCTCGAAAGAGGAAGCCATGAAATTGGCTCAGAAATAGTTTTTGTTGGAATATTCGGCATCGCACTGTTTGGGTTTCTGAATTGGTTTATAGGAGGTGATGAACATTAAAAAGGTCTTGGATAATAAGGGGAAAGCGGAGTGTAGACGGCACCCACGATCCTATCCAAGACCAGTCAGAACTTTTAAAAACAGGTTATCGACCCTTTGTTTTTAAAGTCATCGTCATTTTATCACAAAAATAGGAGGTTATCAAGTAGATGAAAGAGGTTTTAGGAAGCTTGCCGGAAGTTATAACGGCATACAAAAATTATAACCTGCTGGTGCCGACAGCAACGGATGTGCAACTTAATCCATTCTACAAATTCCATGTAGAAGAGGTTCCGGTTGATCTGGGCGAAAACAGCGGAGACATTTTCAAGGTTGGCTCAGTTAAGACAGGTAAGCAGGATGAGAAAGGAAAAGACATCTGGGAAGATGTGTTTTCTTTATCTAAGCCTTTGCTCAACAAAATGGCTATGGCAGCCGGTATCCAGTTCAATCCAAAGGAAACATATGGTGAGCGTATCGACCGGGTTACATATCGAGCACAGGCTCAGGGAGCTATGCGCAAGGCTGACGGAACAGCCAGAACAGAAACTGACCAGAAGGTGATCTGTCTGGAAGATGAAGAAGAAAAATACCGCATTGAGTTTGCTGACAAAGCCACAAAAGGCATTACTGATGAAAAACAGGCACAGGCAGCTGCGGAAATCTTTTCTGGACAATGGGTGGAATCCAAGAATAAATGGGGGAAGAAATGTCAGGCCTTTGTGGTTGCGAAAGAAGATAGAGACAGATACATTGATCGCTCCGTCATGGTAAACATGGCACTGCTGAAAAAGACCTGGGCTGAAAAAGCTATGACCGGTGCGAAGCTTCGTGTTATAAGAGCTCTGCTTGGTGTAAAAGGCACATACACAAAGGCGGAATTGCAGAAGAATTTCGCTATCCCAACAGTTATATTTTCACCTGATTTCTCGGATCCACAGGTCAGACAGGCAATGCTGACACAAGGCATGAACTCCGTGAACAATATGTTTGGTACACCACAGATAGCAGTTAAGAGCGTGGATTTCGAATCTGAAAGCACAGTATTTACTCAGGATGATTTGAATAATCCAGCATATGCTTCGGATACAGAAAACGAAGATGATTATCCACCAATGCAGGAGCCGGATATTGCTCCCGAACCGGAGCCAGAACCAGAGCCGGATAGATCGGCAGATTTCCAGTGTTCCAGATGCGGTGAGGTCATAAATGAAAGGGTTTACGAATATTCAATCAATAAATTCGGAGAGCCACTTTGCATTAAATGCCAGAGAGGAGGCGGGCGCAGATGAAAATAATAAAGGTATCAACAGAATTGGAAATGTCAGTACATGAATTTCCATCCGGTACCATCCGGGAACATAACAAAGCTCTGTGTGAACTTATCGGAAACGGCTGTGACCTTGTAGAACATGTAATGCCAAAGAGATTATACACAGAACTGAAAATGCCATCCAGCCCTGTTAAAGAACCAGGGAAGTGTGTGAGTATGCTGATCGATGAAGAGGGAAGACTGAAGCCGAACAAAGCAAATCTGATCGGAAGTTATCTTTACGAGTTTGATAAACATGGATGCCCCATTGTTGGAAATATTCTCTTTATCGGAGAAAAGATGGGAGATGATGGCGTTGAATTCTGCGGAATTAGCGAGGAGAACTTTTCGCTTTTAGAAACGGAATTAAAGAACATGATCACAGCAATGAAGGCAACAGTAAAGGAGATGAGCAAATGAAAATACTTCATACTGCTGACTGGCATATTGGCCAGTTTAAAGGACCTGTAGTGGACGGAGTAAATCTCCGTTCGCAGGATACAGTAAAATGTTTGGAATATATGGTACAGGTAGCTATAGAAGAGAAACCGGATATCGTTTGTGTATCAGGAGATATCTTTCATCAGGAACAGGTTGGCCCCGTGAGGTATTCAGACGAAATGATTACGGCAACGAACATCATTACATCATTAGCACATTTTTCGAAGTATGTGATCGTGATGCGAGGCACTCCAAATCACGATGGAGCTGCTCAGTTTAGAGTTCTTGAACGGATGCTGCTTAATATTAGAAATGTAGATGTTGTTACAGAACCAGGAGTAATAAAGACTCCATGGGCAGACATTGCCTGCCTGCCGGGATTTGACAAACAGGAGTTCAGAGCAAAATTCCCTGGTTTATCTGCAGACGAAGAAAATCTTGCATGGACGAAATATATTTCAGATATGGTTTTTGCATTGAGAGCAGAGTGTGAAAAGACACCGATTCTCATGGCACATTATACGGTTCCTGGTTGCAACATGGAATCAGGGCAGACCTCCTTCTTCACAAACTTTGAGCCGGTCATTCCAAGAGAAGCTTTAATGGCCGCAAGATATGAGGCGGTGCTTCTTGGCCATATCCATCGCCCGCAAATCATTGAAGGACTTGACAATGTATTCTATTCCGGAGCGATCAATGCAATGAATTTTAATGATGAAGGACAGGATCGTGGATTCTGGATTCATGAATTTAATGAGAAAGGCACTCTGGTAAAAGGACATAAATACACTACTCCATACAGACAGTTCCACACTATCACCTGGGATCCTGATGAAGCTAGCGACTATATCCGTGAAGGAGCTATGTATCTTCACAGAACAGGCATTTCAGAAGATGTGACGGATAAGATAGTCCGGGTGCGGTATTCCTGCACATCTGAGCAGAAAAAGGCGCTCAACATTCCGCTACTGCAAAAGAACCTGTATGAGCTTGGTGCATTCTATGTGGCAGATATTGAAGCAGAAAGCACTATTGACATCACGAACCGCGGGCTTCTCTCGGAGGAAAGCGACCCAAGGTTGAATCTGAAAAAATGGTTGGAGGAAAAGACATTTAAGAATCCAGACAAAATCGTGGAGCTTGCCGAGCCAATCATAGCAGAAGCCATGAAACAGAGTACCACTGCAGAGATTCACGGTGTGTTTAAGCCGGTATCTATTTCGGTAAGGAATTACAGAAACTACAAGGAAGAAAGTTTTGATTTTTCAGACATTTCATTTTGCACGATCAATGGAGTAAACGGTGCAGGAAAGAGCAGCCTTTTCATGGATGCTATTGTGGATTGCCTGTTTGAAGAAACCCGTGAGGGAGACTGCAAGGCGTGGATCCGAGGTACAGAGGATGCAAGAAGCGGTTCCATAGAATTTATTTTCGACATCGGAGAGAAACGATTCCGGGTAGTTCGCACCAGAACAAAATCCGGAAAACCAACTCTGAACTTGTCACAGTATCAGGAAGAAAGTGCTGACTGGATGAATCTGTCCAAGGAAAGAATCGTTGACACACAGGCTGAAATCGAGAAGCTTCTTGGCATGGACAGCATGACATTTCGCAGCTGCGCATTGATCATGCAGGACCAGTATGGATTATTCTTGCAGGCGAAGAAAGATGAACGTATTGCTATCCTTGGAAATCTGCTCGGGCTTGGAATCTATGGAGTAATGGAACTGGATGCCAGAAAGAAGCTTGCGGATGCAAGAAAAGAGCTTGCTTCTAAAAAAGAAGCCGTTCGGATCAAGACTGACTTCATTAAGGCTCAGGGAAATCCAGAGGAAGAACTGGAGACAGTAGAAAAAGATATTCATAAAAAGCAGGAAGAACTTGAAAATCTGGATGAATCCAGAAGAAAACTGCTCGAACGTCAGGAAAAAATATCTGAGGCAGAGAAAGAAAGCGAAAAAGCGAGAAGTGAATTAAAAGAATGCTCTGAGGAATGCAGTGCCATGGAACATGACCTGGAATATTCAAAGCAGACGCTGACAGCGTGCAATAACCTTTTGGAAATGGCGGATGTGATACGGGAAAAAGCAAAACAGCATTCAGAATTATCTTTGCAGCTTTCTGGCGTAGAAAAGGACGTTATTAAATACAAAAATGCCAAAGAGACATTGAACGGTTACACCGAAGAGGCTGACCGTTACCAGAGGATTATTACAAAGAGCAAGCTCAGAAATGAGCAGATAGATTCTCAGATTTCTCTGCTGAGTTCCAACGTTCCGACTGATCTGGAATACAGACTTGAAGAATTGAATCGCAAAAAAGAGGAACTTGATAGCCAGCAGGAAAAGAGATACCGTGCATCTGTTGCAGATCACGAACTGCAGCAAATCAGATCATCATATTCGCAGCAGATATCAGATGCAAAAAATAAACGTGATTATCACCAGACAAGGCTCAGGGAAATAAAACAGCAGGAAGAATTTATGAAAAATTCCGGATGTCCGGATATCGAAAATGCAAGTTGCCGATTTCTTGCAAAAGCAGTTGATGATGTCAAAAACCTTCCTGTTGAACGGGGCTGCTTGCAGAAGTTTGAAAAAGAAATCGAAACGCTGACATCTGAAATGAACAAGAAGGTAGCGGAGAAACAAAAGAAAATTTGGGAGATCGGATACAATCCAGATCAGCTGAAGTTGTTGCTCATACAGGTGAATGGACTTGCAAAATATGAACGCATAAAGAAAGATGCGGAGCAAAACAAACTCGAAATTGCCCGTTTAGAGGCCGAAAAGGAATCGAACGATAAAAATATAGGGCAGTGCGAGGAGAATCTGCTACAGGTCAAATCAAAGGCCTCTGAGATAACGGAAACAGTTAATGAACTATCGAAATCAGTTGACAGACAGGAACAGATCAAACAGCAGATGGCTCATCTGCAGACTTATGTAGAACAGGAAAAAGAACTTCCTGTTTACGAAGAAAGAAAGCAGCATGTTCTTGAAAGGATTGAGAGCATGGAAAAAGAGATGGAAAAACTTACTGACAGAAAATTCATTCTCTCTTCTCAGCTTACTGGTATGGATACCATGATAGAAAAAATGAAGGAAACATTTTCGGCAGATATGGTAGAAGAAACAGGCAGGCAGATTCGCAGTAACAAGGAAACTCTTGGAGAACTGCAGATCCAGAAGGGAGTACTCCTTGAACGTCTGGAAAATATCGATACCATGCGAGGCGAAATCTCCATGCTGAATAATGGAATTGCTGTAGCTGCCGGCAGAGCGGACTGTTACGAAGCATTAAAGCAGGCTTTTTCACAGGACGGAGTTCCACACCAGATCATCAGGAACATCATTCCTCATATCACAGATACTACGAATAATATTCTTGGCCAGATGACTGGTGGAACGATGGGAGTGGAATTTGTGATGGAGCGCACCGTCAAAGGAAAGGACGGAGACAAGGCAACGCTGGATGTTCTGATCAACGAATATGGCAAGACAACTCTTCCATATGCTTCCAAGAGCGGAGGCGAGAAGGTAAAAGCTTCTCTTGCCGTTATCCTTGCACTGTCCGAGATCAAGGCAACAGCGGCAGGAATACAGCTTGGAATGCTCTTTATTGATGAACCACCATTCCTTGATGATGAGGGCGCACAGGCTTATGTAGATGCCCTTGAGACGATCCGTGATCGGTATTCCGATGTGAAGATTATGGCAATCACTCATGACGATGCCATGAAAGCGAGATTCGGCCAGGCTGTGACAGTAATTAAAACAGATGATGGCTCAAAAGTAATCTATTAACAGGAGGGGAAGATGGCAGATAAGAAAACTTATTATTACCTGAAACTTAAAGAAGGCTTCTTCGATTCAGAAGATATGCTTCTCCTGCAAGGAATGAAGGATGGATATATCTATAGTGATATCTTACTTAAACTCTATTTAATGAGCTTAAGACAGGACGGCCGGCTTATGTATAGGGGAATTATCCCTTATACGCCGGATATGGTGGCAACAATTACACACCATCAAGTTGGAACTGTTGAAAAAGCAATGAAAGTGCTGACATCCATGGGATTCATTGAAATTTTGGATAATGGTGCAATTTATATGCTTGATATCCAGAATTTTATAGGACGGAGTTCTAATGAAGCCGACAGGAAAAGAGAGTACAGAGCAACTATAAATGCCGAAAAATCAAGGATTATTGAGGATAAAGAAGGACAAATGTCCAGACAAATGTCGGACGTTCGGGCACCAGAGAATAGAGATAAGAGAACAGAGAATAAAGATAATAAAGATAATAAAAACATTAGCTTGGAGCTTAAAGACTCCAAGCAGAACACGTTCATCTCTCTTCCGTTGATTACAGGATCTGGAAACTATGATGTGACATTTGATTATCTCAATTCACTGAGAGAACTGTTTCCGGCACTGGATGTTGAACAGGAGTTTAGATCAATGGCGGCATGGCTTGACAGTCACCCTCGTAATCGTAAGACACCGAGAGGAATCAAGAGATTTATCACTGGTTGGTTAGAACGTTCACAGAATTCAATGCCGGCATCCAGAACACCGCAAGCACCTGCAGCTACAAAGAACATGTCAACGGATCAGTATATGGAGGCAACGTCCGGCTGGTGCGAAGGGATAGGTGATTGAAGTGACACCTCAAGAATTTGATTTTATCAGAGCTTCAATCAAAAGTGCCTATCCAACATTTAATGTCATGCCAGACCAATACAGCATCAGAATGTGGTACCGCATGCTTGGAGATCTGGACTATAAGCTTTGCGAAACAGCATTGATGGAACTGTTTGCCACTCATACATACCCGCCGCAGATATCTGAGATACGGGAGAAATGTGCAGAATACACAGTTCCACACCTCAAAGACCAGGGAGAAGCCTGGGGAGAAGTCCAGAAGGCCATCAGCCAGTATGGATATTACAGGCAGGAAGAGGCGCTGGAAAGCCTGACACCAATAGTCAGAGAGGCGGTAAAGCGGCTTGGCTTCCGGGAGATATGCCTTGATGAGAACCAGGATGCTGTCCGAGCGCATTTCTTCAAGATATATTCAACCCTGATCGAGCGCAAGACGAATGATGCAAAGCTTCCTCCGAGTATTCTGGAAGCGAAAAATAAATATATTGCACAGCTTACCACACACGAAAATGCGGCAATAGAACAACAGCACCGGGACCAGATAGCAGAAGAACCAGAACGTGCGACACCAGAGTATATAGATATGCTAATGCGGGAACACGGATTCAAGAGGTGACAGCATGGAGCAGATAGAGAAAATACAGGGAACAGAGAAAGAATTCATAAAAGTCTTTCAAGAGCTGTGTTACAGCCGGAGTTCATGGCAGGTGTGGGCCGATCTAATGGCGGCAATGGCTTGCACACTGGCGAATTCGGTTGATAAGACGGAACCGAGATACACTGCAAGAGAGAAAGAATATGCAGAGTGCATCAAACGCCTTGGCGGGGTAGAGAAGCCGGCCAAATGCTTTGCGATTGTGGTTGAGGCACTGGAACGCAATCCAGATCAGGACTTTCTTGGAAAACTGTACATGAGCCTTGAGCTAGGGAACCACTGGAAAGGGCAGTTTTTTACACCATACAATGTCTGTGAATGTATGGCAAGCATAACAATCAATGACAATGTACAGACATTGGAAAAACAGGAATGGATATCTGTCAATGATCCGGCGTGTGGAGCAGGAGCAACTCTTGTAGCAGCGGCAAACATATTCCACAGAAAAAAGATAAATTATCAGACACGGGTTTTGTTCACCGCCAATGACATAGACAGGGTAGTTGCCCAGATGTGTTACATACAGCTTTCGCTTCTTGGGTGCGCAGGCTGGGTGGCTGTTGCAAATACGATATCCAATCCGGTGTGCGGAGATCCACTGATGCCGGTTGAAAAGCCGGGACAGGAATTCTGGTACACACCGTTTTATTTCAGGGGAGAATGGAACTGTAGACGGCAGATTCAGATATTTAAAGAAATGTGCGGTTCATGGATAACTCCGATTGAAGAACGCAACCCTGGGAAGATTACTTTTTATTTTGATTTCGAGAAAGGAGATTACAAATGTCAGAACAGTTAAAACAGGAACTTGAAGCTGATACTGACCGTTTAGAGGCGGAAACGGTTGCAGACAGTGAAACAATAGGGGAACAGGAAGAGAAACCGACAGAGGGCAAATTAGAGGCCCAGGAAGACGATGAATCAAAGGAAGAGGATACAGTTCCAATGGGAAAAGCCTCTCTTGCTGATATTGTTTCCGGGATTCCGGCTCCGACAAAAGAAGAAGTTGAAGCGGCAGAAGCTGAAAATGCAAAGCCGGTAAAGCAGAAAGCCAGAGAAAAACTGGAAGCTGAAAAGAAAAAAGCAACCCAGAAGAACTTTGCGGATCCGGTCATTACTTACCTGATGAAAAGATGCGAAGAGGATCAGGGGCTTGCTGAAGATGTGATGCAGGAGGGAAAGACCTGGAACAAGTGCTTTAGTTATATCGTTGAGCAGGCCAGGAAGCAGTCGAATGGTAGAAGTACAGCAGTTGAAGACCGGGTCGTGTATGAATGGGCCGAGGATTATTACCACAAGTATGAAAAACCGGAAACCGCCAAAAAGGAAAAAAGCAAAAAGCCTGCGACAACAAAAAAGACCGAAGCACCAACTAAAAAAGTTACAGAAACCAAGAAAGATGTCCAGAAAATAAAGGATGATTCCAAGGTTTCTGAAAAGCCAGTGAAAAAAGATGCTGCTTCCAAGCGGCGGAAAACTGAAAAAACCAGTACCAAAAGCAGCGAACTGTCTGGCCAGATGTCATTGTTTGATCTTCTGTAGGAGGCTGTCGCATGGAAAAGAGAAAATTAGCAAAGATTCCGAGGGAGGAAGCCTCTGATGAAATGGTCAGATTTGCGGAAAGAGCTGCAGGCACACATATCGTAACGACCAAAGATATAGAAAAAGATCTGTTGATGGTAACATTCTATCCAATCAGAAAATTGAAGAAAGGAAAAAAAGACGCTCAGTTAAGAACGTTTTTTTCCAAGAATGATTACATATCACAAGATCTGACCGTTGAAAAAGTGAAATGGCTGACTGCAGCTTATGACAGAATGTATGATATCAGCCTTTATGAACATCATTGGGATTACAAAGAAAGCACAGGCAGATGGACGCCGAATATGTTTTTCTGGACGGATGCAGACATTGATCGTATGCGCAGCTTTTTCGAGGAATGGAGCACAGAGAAAGATGCAAGAGACTGGACAGCTGTGACACGCTTTCAGGATATGGTCAAACAAAAACGTCTTGATGAAAGACATGCCAAAGAAACCAATCCAATTGATGCGCTTATGGAAACGGTCAAAGAAATCCCTGATGAATTTAAAAACTGGGTATCAGATAAGGCGATGTCATTCAGCAGATATCTGATTTACTCAACAAGATCAAAGAATGAGGCTCTGGTGCATTGCACTCATTGTAATGGGGTGACACTGGTAGACAGAACGAAAATTCGGTTAAGAAATAACGAGAAGGGGATATGCCCCCTTTGTGGAAGTCCGGTCACCATTAAAGCCAGAGGCAGGATGCCGGCACGCATATGTGACAGGAGGATTGTTTCATTTATTGAGCCAAGAGAAGATGGGTTCCTGTGGCGGTATTTTACAGCATACAGAGAAGTAAAGCTGGATGGAAAGACAAATGATGGATTATTTGAGATTGTAAGGACATTTTACAAATTTGCACCGAACGGAACGCCATGCACCAGCAGTTATGAATACAGAGAGTATAAACAGACTGGTATTGTACGGTGGTGCACAGATGAAGGATACAGAGAAAGTTCATACTGCACCTTATATCCTGGAAACCTGCCGGAAGCATGGAAAGATACTCCGATGAAATACTCGGCACTGGAAATTTTGGCGGAGAATAGACCGAGTGAACAGATACATTATGCAAAGGCAATCAACAGATACAGAAAGTTTCCGCAGCTTGAATGGTTTATAAAAATGGGGCTGTATAAACTGGCCGCACATCTGATCAACGAGTTTCACGATGGTGCTTTTGGGTATGAAAGCCGGAATGGAATTAGGGGACTGAGAAAAAGTGGAAAAACAATATTTGAAATTCTTGGCCTTACGAAGGAAAACACGCGAATACTGCAGTCTATTGATGGAAACATTGATGAACTGAGATTATTGCAGGAAGCGCAAAGCTCTGGTTACAACCTAAAAGCGGAAGAACTGGAACGGTTCTATAAACTTTTCGGATGCAACACAACGCTGATCCGGAAGGAGAACAGGAAATCGACCATCCATAAGATCTGCAGATATATTGAACGCGAAGGTGCTGATTATCGCGTGGGAGAGAGCGGACAATGTTGGCGATATTCCTATATGCAGCGTAAAGAAAGACCGGATATCAGAGAAGAACGTCTGCAGAATTGCGCTAAGGACTGGCTTGATTATTTGAACTGGTGCAAAGAACTGAAATATGATCTCAACAATATGTTCTTCTATTTTCCGAAGAATTTCAAGAAAGTACATGATCGGACAGCTGCGGAATATCAAGCATTGCAGGATAAAAAGGCAGCGGAAAAGAAACGCCGGGAAGATGAACGGATAAAGCGGGAAGCCGAGGTCATGAAAAAACTTCTGGAGGAAATGCTCAAAGAGAATGCCGGCATAGACAACGCTTTCTTGATAAAAGGAAAAGGATTGATATTGAGAGTGCCAAGAGATACACAGGAAATCAAGAATGAAGGAGCTGCCCTTCACCATTGTGTTGGAACTTACGTTGACCGAGTGGCCAAAGGGCAGACACACATCTTCTTTGTGCGCAGAGTGGAAGAACCTGATACACCATATTTCACAATGGAATATAACAATGGTCGCGTGATCCAGTGCAGGGGAAATCACAACTGTGGGATGCCGGCATCGGTAAAAGCTTTTGTAGCTGCATTTGAGAAGCTGATGAAAGAACGAGAAGAAAAGATGGAAAGGAAGTGCGGATAATGGCGAAGCAGAGCATCAGAAGTATTCGAAAAGGAAGCGTTCAGTGGAACGAAGAAGACCGATTGCAGATGGTTTCCATGCTGGCAAAAGCAGGATATGCAGTCCAGATTGTCAGAAAAGAAGTTCCCGGAGGCGAAAACAGAAAATCAGCTCAGTACGAATACGTGATCGAGTATGGAGAGAAGGTGGAGTGATGAAATTCATAGCACGAAAACCAGTTGTAAGAACGGAAGTTTACCGGAAATACGGATTCACATATGTGGAGCATAAGCCTTGTTATTGTCCTAGATGTAATCATGTGTTGAATGCGGGGCCGAACTTTCAACCGAAATATTGTAGCGAGTGTGGACAGAAGATTGACTTCTCCGAAGTGAAGTGGGAAGAAGAAAAAATCCTTGAACATGCAGGAAGGAGGCTGGCCAATGAATAAGAGTGGTATCGAATGGTGCGATCATACATGGAATCCAATTACCGGTTGTCGGCATGGCTGTTCTTACTGCTACGCTGACAAGATGTCACTCCGTTTTTGCGGAAATATGAAAAGAAATATGGTCCAGACAGACCAATATCGAATGGAGGGAGATCTGTTTGTCCTGGATAAACCGTTCATGAATGAGGATGGAAAGCCTGTCATATATCCATTTGGGTTTGAACCGACATTACACATATACAGATATGACACATTGGACAAGCTGAAACAGGGGCAAAATATATTTGTTGGAGCAATGGCAGACATATTTGGAGAGTGGATTCCTGACAGTTGGATAGAGGATGTCCTTTACGCTTGTGCAAAACATCCTCAGCACAATTACCTGTTTCTCACAAAGAATCCGAAAAGGTACACCCAGTACGGTGTGCCTTCTGGGAAAGGGAATATGTGGTACGGAACAACTGTGACGAATAGTGAGGACATGGAACGGATATACCAGCTTCCAAACCTGTTAAACACTTTCACCAGTATAGAGCCATTGCTCGAAGATATAGATGAAAACATTTCCGCACTGAAATATTTGAACTGGATAATCATCGGTGCCGAGACAGGACACAGGAAAGAGAAAGTGATTCCTGAATTCGAATGGATCAAGAGAATCGTTGTAGAAGCTGATTACAACGGGATACCGGTATTTATGAAAGACAGTCTGATTCCGATTGTTGGTGAGAAGAATATGCGCAGGGATTATCCGAAGGAGCTGCAGATTCGTAAAAGGAGCGAGAAAGTCAATAAAAAACTCAGTGGCAACTGTATGTTGTGCGGAAAGACAGAAGATAAAAACAAGATGGTTACCTTGACAGCAAGAGCGGTCAGGGGCGGCAAGGCGACATCGTTTGGCCATATGTGTCATTCCTGCTTTGCGAAATGGCTGACTAGTCACAATATACCGGTGCCGGACCTTGAAAATAAAAAGGAGATTGAAGATGGCAAAGAGAAGCTGTAGAAGAACAACTGATGAAAACCTTATTCATAAAAAAGCTGTGGAAATGAGAAAGAAGACAGACGAACAGCTTGTGCATTATGTGGAAGATCGTGTGGAAAAAGCACGAAGCGAGGGCTTTAATTGTGGAAAAGCCAGTATCTCAAAAACCGGAGAGGGAGCAAAGGAGTTTATCGCATTCCTTCAGCTGAATAAGATTCCGGGAATTGGAGCAGTAACAATAAACAAACTCATAAAGGTAGCGGAAGAAAATGGATACTTATAAGCGTTCAATAAGAGGTCTGCAGAGCAGATCTAACGGAGAACATTTTGAGGGAATGATACTTGCGGCATCCAGATTCTATGAAGAAAGAGGAATTGCAGCAGTTGATAAAACTCCGGAAGCATTTAAGGTACTGAAGGCAATGGACAGGAACAGAGGGCAGTTCATCTGCTGTTTCACTAAACAGGCTCAGCCTGATTTCAAAGGAATTCTCATGGATTCAACCATGATCTTGTTTGATGCAAAGCATACGGACAAAGATAAGATTAGCAGGGACGTAGTAACCACTGAACAGCAGGCGTGCTTTGAAAGGTATATGAAGCTTGGGGCAATGTGTTTTTTGGTTGTATCTCTGGAATTTAAAGAATTCTACCGGGTTCCGTGGGTGGTATTTCGGGATATGAAGAAGATTTACGGACACAAGTACATGAACCGGGAAGAACTGGAACCTTACAGGATCAAATATTCAAACGGAGTGGTGAAGTACCTCGATGGTATTGTTCTCCGGGAAAGGAATGAAGATGAAAGTACAGAAGTATGAGATCGCCAGAGTTATTGATAAATTAAAAAGTATTGTGCAGAAGAACGACCAGTTTCCGGCTCTGGGAGGGATTCTGGTAAAGGACGGGTATTTAATCGCCTCCAACTCCGAGATTACAATGAAGGTCAAATTAGAGGCCTCAGAAGGCAGTTATTTTATTATTCCAATGAAAGCCTTTGACTTGATCAAAAATCTTCCGGATGGAGAAATCGACATCAGCGCAACCGACAAGAATGTAGTTATGATCAAGATAGGAGCAATTAAAAACAAATACCAGAGTTACCCTCCGGAGGAATTCAATTTTGATATTACAGAGGATCCGGAAGCGGATGGAGTGGAATTGAATGGTAAAAAGATCATGGAGGCTATAGGTCATGTTATTTATGCAGCAGCTGACGGCGGTGCGAATACACAGATGACCGGAATTTATTTTGAGGGTACAGACAGCGGAGTTTCCCTTGCCGCACTGGACGGGCACGTAGTCGCAGTAGATTCTGTTAAAGCAGAAGGCGCAAAGGATATGAAACTGATCGTACCGAAGACGACTGCCAAGAAGCTGATTTCCATGGGCGTAATCGATGATGTGACACTTACATACACCAAAAACAGTGCGGTATTCAAGTCTGCTGAATATACCATTTACACAAGACTGATTGAAGGAAAATACTTTGCTTATCAGAAAATGTTTACCGAAGGCGAGATTAATACATGTGCATCAAGAACTGCATTGATCGGCGCAATGACCAGGGCAAAGATGTGTACGGAAGAAAAGCAGCCGGCAGTGTTCCAGATAGAAGACGATGTGCTGAATATCAGTATCCGGGATAAGCTGGCAGACTATCAGGAACAGGTACCGCTCCAGGAAACCGTATGCAAATCCATACGGTTGGGATTCGATTCAAGACTGGTCCTGGAAACATTGAAAGCCTTCACCTGTGACAATATTGCACTGGGCTTCACCAGCCCACGAACACCGATGATTGTGGAAGCAGAGGACAGCGACATGAAAGCCATGGTGCTTCCGGTTGCGATAAGGGAGGCATAAACATGATTGAGATCATATCAGTAAAAGATATCAAAGACGCAACACCAGAGGAACTTGCAAATCTTCGCCGGAAGGGACTTCTTCCGGCAGAAGAAACCAGAAGAATATCTGGGAGACCTCTCAGCCCGTATGAACGAACCAGAGCACAGGTGGCTGCTACTGGAAACAGATGGGCGATGGAAAACTTTATTGCCACGCACAGCTGAAAGGGGATGAAATAAATGAATTTGTATAGATATTATCAGCATGATGGATTCCGATGCGAAACTATAGTCGGAATTGTTAAAGCAAAAGACATGCAAGAGGCTGAAAAAATCGTAAAAAACCATTACGAAAAAGCATATCGAGGAGAATTCCAGCGCGATGGTTGGAAGCTGGAAGAAGTTGAGTTTTCCGATGATGGATGCAGCGAAATTTATTACGGGTGATTAATATGGCGAAGGCGTTATATAACTTATGCAAAAGGAATGGGACAGTGATGGAGTACTCCATCACTGGATCCGAAGTAGCTGAATTGATTAGCTGCAAAAAGCAGGATGTTTATAATTCTGCGAGCTATGGCCAGATGATCCGGAAAGAATTTTACGTTGAAGTTGTAGACCGGCCACTGAGCCGAACGAAAGATCTTACATTACTTTTGGAATATGACCGGGTTTGTAGAGAAATTCTTGAGAGGTGTGGGAAAATATGGATGCAGAAGAAACAAAACGATGGAAGGCGAAACAGCTCCGCTATAAAAAGCCGATAGTCCGGGATTTGAACTTGGACAAGATACAAGAGGATTTATGGAACATCATGGAGGAATGTGAAAATATTCGGTGGTATACAGATTCTGACGATGGAAACGATTCTCTTATTAATGCTTTGGATGGAGATGAAGACGAAGCATATGAATTTAAAATGGCGTTTGCGGATCTGTGTGCTGAATGTGAAAGAATGCAAGAGGATTTGCGGGAAGAATGGATTCCGAATTGTTTCGATATGTTTTTCGTGGCTGCAGGTGCAGGGGAAAACTCCGGGGGACTACTTGGCTGGGATTCCTTTGAAGGAGATTATTTCGGAATTGACGGTACAGATGCTTGGGCTGAAGACGAAGCAAAGAAGAAAATGAAGGCAATAACAAAGGATGAATTAATAGCAGCGGCCAGACAGTGCTTTAAGGTTTATCAGTCGTATATAGGGTTACGGAATCGTTACGATTCCTTGAAAGCGGCTATAGATATCCTGAGAGATCAAAACACGGGATTTTTGCAAACCATTAAGGAAATTGAGCGTTTGTATGAAGCGGCGAGCAAAGAACAAGGTATAACCGCCAAATACAGTACGGAGTGGAAAGAATTTGAAAGATATACTGATGCGCTTCCGCAAGAGGCTTGGATTCAGTAGAAAGGAGTAGCATGAAAGTATACAAAGCAGTGCATGAGAGAGAAAACAAGTGCAAGGAATTGCACAAAGAGATGAATATGAATGTAGGCCCGACCAGACTGGTCCAGCCGGATTTTTACCTGTTGGTCGATGTGGATGACCTGCAGAAACAGGTGAATACCTTGGAAAATGAAGTTCATCGCATGAAAAGAGCAGAAGCAAGGAGGAAATGGCGTTATGGAAGAAAAAATCATTAAGATTATGCAATTGGTCCAGATAAAGAAAGACAATACAGTTGAATTTCCGGAAGAGGCTAGGAAACTGATTCGTGAGGTGGCAGAAAAATGCAGAAAATTGCCGGTTTATAAGGACAATACAGATAAAGTGGATACCTATAAGGATGGCATTACAGCAGGAGAGATATATTTGGATATGTGTCTGAAAATTGTTAATGCACCTACACAGATTCATAGGATGGTGACTCCTAAGATGATGCTCCCGCTCATTGATGATAAGTTGCAGGAGGAATTTAAAGAAACGGAGGCGAGAGAATGAGCCGGATAAAAAGCAGATTATCTGCATACCGTGATTATTTAAGACCGCTGGTAATGGAAGGCAAGCCAATGTCGTCAGAAGATGTTTTAGTTATGATTCAACAGCTACAGGATGATCTGAAGAAAGATGAAAGACCAAAACTTACAAAAATTGAGAAATGTTTTGTCGAATCTTTGAATGATAAATGGGATTACTTATGCAGAAATAGCAACGGAGAATTGGAAGCTGTTAAAAGAACATTCACTCTATTCGCTGTAAATTCTGAGAGCCTAAATTTAAAAGACGTAACAAAAGCCAAGTTTGATTTTATCGCAGATGACGGAAGAAGATGGTTAATTTCTGAATTGAAAGAATTTGAGGTGGAAGTATAAGCCGGGATGACTATGCTTTTCCGTGCGCCGGCTGTCTTTGCGACCATTGTGCGAACAATCTGTACAGTTCAGACCAAATGGCAGGAGAAGCAAAGATATTTTGCTATGTTTGCGAGGAATGTCGATACTATGATGGTGACTTAAAAAATAAAGATATGAGATGTAAGCAGTGCGAAAACTATATTGTGACAAATGAACATGCTGAACGTTTGAGAAAAAAGATAAAGGTGGTAAAGAAATGATAAAGATTAAGGAGAAACGTATGCAGAGTTATGTCCTTAGAGCCAGAAAAATGGTCCAAGAAGGAAAAAACAAAGAAGGGGCAGAAATGCTTAGTGAAGGCTTGAACTATTACAGTAAAAATATCATTAAAGCTCTTACGCCATATGCAACTGCAGACGCCGGAATTATTTCTATGGTCCTGCGTAATTTGGCAGATGATATTGAAAAAAAATAATCCGGGAGCAAAGGAGCTTCGCATGTGGGCAGAAAACAACACTGTAAAACCTGAGCTGAAGGAAACGATTAAGATCAAGAAACCAAATCTGAAGTAGCAAAGCAGAACTTGCAGAAGAATGTGAGGTATAAAATGACAAGATCTGAAACAACAAAATTTCTTAGCAGATTGTTGGAAAAAAGCCGTTTTTCTGGTCCAGGTAAATACTGGGCTAGAGAAGTAAGCCTTGATTATGGCTACGCAGCAGGAAAGCCAAGAAGAATAGATTATATGCAATTTTCGCCGGAGAATCAGTGCTCCATATCTGCAATTGAGAAAGGCATATTTACTTGCTATGAAATCAAAAGTTGCCGGGCAGATATTTATAGTGGAAATGGATTGAATTTTATCGGTGAGAAAAATTATCTTGTAGTAACAATGGAGTGTTATAAAGACATTTTACCAGACCTCAGAAATGGAAACTTTGCAAGACATGTACGCGAGCACTTTCCAGAATGCTATGCGGAGATAGGCTGCATGGGAGTATTGGTTGCGGTTCCGCGTTGGAGAGAGGTTACGGAAGAATTCGAAAATCCAACACCGTTAGATGGAGATACGGAGAAATGGAAACTGTCAGTTGCTTTGAACTGTCATGCAGGCTCAAGAAAACGATCTATGACGGAACTGCTGTTCTGCATGCTGCGGAGCGGGCATTAAGATGAGGAATTAAGATGGCAATATTTCATAAAACATTGCAGTATCATGAAGATACAACAGAGAAAAGAGATATTTCACAGGAAGATATAGAATTTCTGAAGAAATTACAGCTTGAGATGAATACTCAGGACACAACAGGAACAGCGGATCCTCGCTTCTGGGTTATTAAAGGCAGCGAGAGAGTAGTTGACAATGAAAATCCAGATGAACTTGTCCTGCAAGTAGATGGAAGCACCGTTACAAGCACAACGGAAGAAACAGTGAAGTATCTCAATGATAACATCTTGCCAGACTGCAATATCGATAGAGAAAACTGCAAAATTGAAACAGGGTACACATGGGATTTTAAACTGACGTACACGGAAGATGGAGAAGAAGAGTATGAGGATTTGTCAACGCAGGAAGTGAATGAATTTCTTGCCAACAATGGACATGATGATACCATGATAATTGGTATTTCGATCAGACCATTTATGTACCCAAACACGATGTTTCTTACAGAGAAAGAAGCCAGGGGACATCTTGAGAGAAATTATTATCATTACTCAGAAGACGCACATACATATTGCATGGTTGCGTGGAGATCCCCGGAAGTAGAAAAATTATGGAAGATATTACGGGAAACAAAATGGGATTGCAAAGACAAAGAGCTTGAAAGCCATGAAGAAAAGTACATTCTGCATTACTGTATTTCTCTCATGCAGGAGCTGGTCGGATGTTTCGAAGAATGGTACAGATGGGTACATGGAGAAAATGCAATAAAAGAGCTGAGTGAAGAAGAAAGGTTCTGCTATAACATGTCGTATTTCCATATCGTTCAGGAATTGTTCTTGTTCAGGACATATCATTCCGGAGGAACGTCCACAATGGCAAAATGTAAACAGCTTGGAGTGGATAGCAGTGAGAATGTCGAATTCAAATTTGAAGAAGGGGAAGAAGGTGAATGAATGATAGAAGTATTATTTTATATTGCTGGAGCTGCTACAGTAGGAGCATTTTTTACATTATGGTGCGCGGTAGCAGTACAAAGAGTGAGAAAAGAAAGTGAAGCATCCAAGTACGGAGAGCTTTGCGCGAGGATTCAGAAACAGATCGATGAAACAAGAATGAGAATTTCTTCTGTGAAAATGCAGCTTCATATAGCAGATCATGCTCTGGATCAGGCATTGCTTCAGTGGAAGTATGAGTATTTGATGAAACAGGAACAATGGCTTGTCGAACTGATGTGCGGAAAAATAGAAGAAGAAAAGCAGGAGGAAAAGCAATGAAATGTAGTATTAGCACATATTATAAAATTTTAGACGCAGAGCTGTATAACTTTGATGATGGCTATATGCAGCTGAATGTCGATATTGATACAAAAAACATCGATCTTGAAGAATATGTAAGCATGCAGAAAAAGAGTATTGCGGATATGTGCAATGTGCCGGAAGAAAAGGTAATTCCAATATCTCGATTAGCGTATGAAACATATACAGACGAGTAAAGAAAGGAAGCCCATATGTACAGTAAATGCCAGAAGTGTGGAAAGAAACTGACGGATCCGGAAAGCATCAAAAGGGGATATGGTCCGGAATGCTGGAATAGCCTAACTGCACATTATTACCGGAGCCCTGTTGACTGGGAAAACTACAGAGTACCTGGGCAGATGAACATCGAGGATTTTTTGGATATGGGAGGTGGGGACAATGGCGATAAGAAAGATATGCCCTGAATGCGGGCAGCAGTACGGCATCAGACCAGCAGTGTCGAGAAAGGATAGGAAAACAGAAATATGTCCTGACTGTGGAACAAAGCAGGCACTTGACACTGTGAGGGATTTGTTGGGACCGGAAATGACCGATCAGCAATGGGAAGGATATAAAAGTGGATTTTTAAAAAGGTCGAGGGAGGGACAGCATGGACAGAACACTTTATAATGCCAGCGGGTGTAAGGATAAGACCGCTCATGATGCGATTTGTTCTGCATCAAAACCGCAGACACAGGTTTTCAGATCTGACTGGACGCGGAGAGACAACGAGGCAGATATGTTCGTAAAGATGGTGAAACGTCTGGCAAAAGGATTTAATTTTAAACTTTGCGACAGAATTCGATTTGAGGATCCGGAAACAGGAAAGAAATATTTGTGAGGTATGGCATGGACACAGAGAAAAAAGTACAATTCGTAGCACTGACAAAAGAGGAAATTGATGCAATGATTCAGCAGGCTGCCCTTGCCGGCGCACAGGTTGCGTCTGATGCAATGATGGTAGGGCAGAGAAAAAGCGAGAAGGAGAAGATTGATCGTCGTTTGCATAATACTGATTTACTCCTTAGAAATTACAGAACTTTAAAGGCGAGCTACGAAAATGCCGTCTACAAGTCCAAGGAAGGGGAGGTTACAGAGGTGCTGGAAGACATCATGACCATGAAAGATGATAAGGTCATAGTGGAGAGCATCAAAACTTCGGCCAAAAGAACCGCTATCATGGTACAGCATATTGACAAAATGCTTGATGTATACCGTATCTATTGTAGCAAATTATCGGAAAAAGATAAGAGACGCTATAAGATTATTAAAGCCCTTTACATATCAAAGACTCCAATGACGATTGCAGAAATTTCAAAAAAATTTTCGGTCAGCAAGGTCACTGTATATGAAGATATCAAAATTGCGAAAGAGCGCTTATCTTCGCTGTTTTTCGGAATTGACGGTCTGAAGTTTTTTTAATAAAATCAGAATAACGGAATCTGTTAACTTAACATTGACTTAATAACGAAAATGGTGTATGATATGCGGGTAAAATTTTAATCAAAAGCCATGAGCCACTGGGGAAAAACCAGTGGCTTTTTTAATGCAATCTTGGGAGGGAGGAAAGGATAGAAAGATGGGAATGCTCCTTTAAAATATTTTAGAGGAGATTACGCATGAATGGAGTAACAATATTATTTGTATATGCAGTTATTATGATCCTGGCAACAGTGATTCTGACAAAGAAAGAAAAAAATGTGGAACGCTTCTGTGTTGGAAGCCGTTCTGAAAACTGGCTGATGTCGGCTCTCAGCATTGCGGCAACGTGGATCTGGGCTCCGGCATTATTTGTATCAACTGAGAAAGCATATTCTACCGGCTGGGTTGGCCTGTTCTGGTTTCTGGTTCCGAATGCCCTTTGTCTGGTGATATTCATTCCATTTGCAAAGAAAATCCGGAAGGAAATGCCGGAAGGAATGACACTGTCTGGTTACATGAAAGAAAAATACAAATCCGATGGAGTGAAAAGAGTTTACCTCTTTCAGCTGATCGGACTGTCTGTTCTGTCAACAGGAGTTCAGCTTCTTGCGGGAAGCCAGATTCTTAGTGCAGTAACAGGAATTTCGTTTAAAACCATGACTATTCTGCTCGCTTGTATAGCAATTTCCTATTCTCTGTTCTCTGGAATTAAAGCATCTATGCTTACAGATGCTATTCAAATGGTATTCATGCTTGTTGCATGTAGCCTATTTGTAATATTCGGAGTAAGAAATACAGGAACACAGGGCATTATACAGGGCCTGAGTGGTATATCAGGAGACTGTACAACGCTCTTTTCTGGAAAAGGAGTAGAGATTTTCTTAGCCTTTGGGCTTCCGACAACGATAGGACTTTTATCCGGGCCGTTTGGAGATCAGAGCTTCTGGCAGAGGGCATTTGCAGTAAAAAAAGAGAAGCTGGGAAGAGCGTTTCTTCTTGGAGCAGTTCTTTTTGCGGTGGTTCCACTGTCAATGGGAATTCTTGGATTTATGGGAGCCGGTGCAGGATATCAGGCACAGAACCTTGGAATCATCAATTTTGAATTGATCCGCCACTTTTTCCCGTCCTGGGCAGTATTGCCGTTCCTTTTCATGATTGTTTCCGGTTTGCTGTCTACAGTGGATAGCAACCTGTGCGCAGTATCTTCGCTTACGACAGATATTGCAGGAGGAAAAGACATCAGGAAGACCAGAGTTGCAATGGTAGTGCTTCTGATCACTGGCATTCTGATTGCAAATATCCCGGGAATTACAGTGACACATCTGTTTTTGTTCTATGGCACACTGAGGGCGTCAACATTACTTCCAACAGTCATGACACTGAAAGGGGTAAGACTGAATGCAAAAGGGATTATCACAGGTGTGGTTGCTGCACTGGCTGTAGGGCTTCCTGTATTCGCCTACGGCAGCGTTTTGAATAGTGGACCATATAAAACACTGGGAAGCTTGCTGACAGTCCTGTTGAGCGGACTTATCGCCTTGGCTGCTTCCGGAAAGGAGAGACACTATGCTCGGTAGAAAACAATCCGTTCGAAATAATGAAGACTGGAAGAATGCGCTTGATCACATTGAAGAGACGGTGCCAAAGAAAGAACTGGATTCCCTTGTGAAAAAGACAGTGAAAGACATCAAAGAGAAATGCAAGGGGAAAAAGGCAGCCTATGCATGGAGTGCGGGAAAAGACTCACTGGTACTTGGAGAGATATGCGAGAAAGCCGGCATTGATCAGAGCGTCCTTGTAAGGTGTAATCTGGAATATCCGGCATTTATTGCATGGGTAGAGCAGAATAAACCTTCTGGCCTTGAGATTATCAATACCGGACAAGATATGGAATGGCTGAAAAAGCATCCGGATATGTTATTTCCGGATAAAAGCAATAAGGCAGCGCAGTGGTTCCATATCGTACAGCACAGGGGACAGGCACGATATTATAAAGAACATCAGCTGGAAATACTCCTGCTCGGACGCAGAAAGGCAGACGGCAATTATGTTGGAAAAGATAATATCTACACTAATTCAGCCGGAATCACCAGATACAGCCCTCTTGCAGAGTGGAGGCACGAAGATATCCTTGCATACATTCACTATTATGATGTGAAGCTCCCACCCATATATGACTGGGAGAAAGGATATTTATGCGGCACACATCCATGGCCTGCCAGACAGTACATGGAGACAGAACAGCAGGGCTGGAAAGAAGTTTACGACATTGATAAGACCATAGTTGAAAGTGCGGCACAGCATTTCGATGGAGCCAGAGATTTTTTAAAAGCTATCAAATAGCCGGTTGCAGCCGGAGGCCATTGCCCTTCAGAAATGGAGGACAAAATGAAGGTTATTAAAAAGAGACTGGATGATCTTAAACATCCAGAGAAAAATGTCAGAATTCATTCTGAACAGCAGATCAGGGAACTGAAACGCTCCCTTGAGAAGTTTGGACAGACCAGAGCCCTTGTTGTGGATGAAAATAATGTGATTCTGATCGGGAACGGCTTATATGAGGCTATGGTGAGCCTTGGTTATCAGGAGGCATCCGTATATGTAAAAACGGAACTTTCTGAAAATGATAAAAAGAAGCTTATGATAGCCGACAATAAGACTTATGCTCTTGGAATTGATAATCTGGATACACTGAATGAGTTTCTTGAGGAATTGCAGGGCGATCTGGACATTCCGGGATACGATGAAGAAATATTACAGCAGATGGTCGCGGATGCAGACGAAGTAACTGAGAAAATCTCTGAATATGGAACATTGGACGAATCAGAGATCCAGAAGATAAAGGAAGCCAATGAGAAACGGGAGCAGAAAGCGGCAGCAGCGGAAATATCTGACAATAATTCAGAGAACAGTTCGGAAAATCCGAACACTTCAGACAACCAATCGTCGGAAAGGCAGAATACCACTGAAACAGAACCGGAAATAACAGAAACCCGGAAGTTTGTTATCTGCCCGAACTGCGGTGAAAAGATATGGCTGTAAAACGTTGTGAAGCCAATATCGATGTTGTGAAAGCTGCAGAGATCCGGATAAAAAACGTGTTCGGAAACGGGCTACCAGTGTTCTTTTCTTTCAGTGGGGGAAAGGACAGCTTATGCGTGGCGCAGCTGATGGTCAATCTGGCCAATCGAGGTGAGATTGACATGAAACAACTTACAGTGCAGTTTATAGATGAAGAAGCAATCTTTCCTTGCATGGAGGATATGACAAAGAAGTGGCGGCGCATCTTTATGATGATGGGAGCAAAGTTTGAATGGTATTGCGTAGAAGTAAAACATTTTAACTGCTTCAATGAACTGTCAAATGATGAAACATTTATCTGCTGGGATTCCGCAAAACAAGACGTATGGGTAAGACAGCCGCCTTCCTTTGCGATAAGGAACCATAAACTGTTACGTCCAAGGATTGATGCTTATCAGGATTTCCTGCCAAGGACAACCGTATCAGGAATTACAATGGTCGGTATCCGTACAGCGGAATCTGTACAGAGGCTTCAGAATATTGCGTCTATGACAAAAGCAGGAAACAAAATGACTGCAAAGAAGCAGGTATTTCCCATTTATGATTGGACGGACAATGATGTCTGGCTCTTCCTTCTGAGAAATCATGTAGATATCCCGGAGATATATTTGTTCCTCTGGCAGTCAGGATCCAGTAAAAGGCAGATGCGAGTATCCCAGTTCTTTTCTGTTGATACAGCAAGAAGCCTTGTGAAGATGAATGAGTATTATCCAGATCTTATGGAACGGATCATCAGAAGAGAACCGAACGCTTATCTGGCTGCCCTGTATTGGGACAGCGAGATGTTCGGCAGAAGTTCCAGAAAAAGGAAAGAGGCGGAAGAGGGACAGGAGCAGAGAGATTATCGGCAGGAGCTGATACATCTTTTTAATCACATGGACGTTTTTTTCGACACTCCGCATAAAAGGCATGTGGCAGAACGATACCGTAATTTCTTTATGGCGGTATCAGCAATAGCTACATCGGCCGATTGCAAGCACATATACGAAGGACTGATATCCGGAGATCCCAAAATGAGGGCATTCCGGGCACTGTACCAGAGAGTATATGGACGTTATATCAACGATGCGAAGAAAGGAGAACACCATGGACAATAAGCTGTCAGCACCATCTAGGACCATGCATTGGGTAGATAGGAATAAGATCAAACCAAATGATTACAACCCGAACAAAGTTTCGAGACAAAATCTGGAACTGCTCACACAGTCTATCTTTACAAACGGATGGACGCTGCCAATTGTGGTAAGACCAGACGGTACTATTATTGATGGATTCCACAGATGGACGGTTGCAGGACCTGACTGGAAGTACGTTCCTCCTTCGGAAGAAGATGATCGCAGGACATTATACGAACGTCTTGAGGGAAAAGTGCTTGTAGTGATTGTTGATCATAAAGATAAAGCGAAAAATATTTACGGTACCGTTACCCATAATAGGGCAAGAGGTACCCATTTGCTAGAACCTATGAAGAAAATCGTTAAAGAACTCATGGACGAAGGCAAAACAGTTGAAGAAATCGGAAAACAGCTTGGAATGAGACCGGAGGAGATCTTCCGATTGTCAGATTTTTCAAAAGAAGACTTCTTGAAGATGATGACAAAAGGGGTGACGGGCTATTCAAAAGCTGAATTTATTACAAAAATTTAATATTGTTCTACGACATATAGAACAGAAAGCGGGGAGAGGGAGTGCAACCTCTCCCTTTTGCATATGCCGAAATAAGATGATGGAGGGGAGGGGTGTCCATTGGCAAGGGCAAGAAGTCCCAACAGCATTGAAGCTGAGGAAATGTATAAGAACGGGATGAAACTTGTTGACATTGCCAAGAAGTTGGACGTCCCGGCCAGCACAGTTCGGCGGTGGAAATCAACACAGAATTGGGACGGAAAGACAAAAGGAAAGAAAAACGAACGTTCGCAAAAGAAAAAAACGAACGCTCGCCATAAAGGTGGACAGCCTGGAAACAGAAATGCAGTTGGAAATAAGGGCGGTCCACTGAAACCGGGAGATAAGATTGCAGAGAAACACGGAGCATATTCCTCTGTATATTGGGATGTCCTTGATGAGTCTGAAAAAGATATGATCGAAGATATCCCGATGGATGAAGAAATGCTCCTGATCGAACAGATTCAGCTCTTTGCCGTGAGGGAAAGAAGGATCATGATTGCAATCAATAAATACCGGAACATGAAAGGTGAAGTATCCCTGTATGGATTCAACCGAAGCGAAAGCAAAAGGACATTCAAAACAGAAGAGGACAAGCAGCTCTACGAAGAACGCATAGAGAAGAAAATATCTGCTGAAGAACGTCTGCCGGGAGATATGTATAACATGCAAACCACAATGGAAAACAAGGACAATATGATTGCCAGACTTGAAAAAGAGCTGTCAACTGTACAGTCAAAGAAGACAAAGGCTATTGAAGCACTTGCGAAGCTGAGACTTGAAAAGCAGAAGATAGCCGGAGAAAGCAAGGGCAATGAGGTTGTTCGTGCATGGGCCGAAGCTGTGGTAAAAGCAAGGGAAGGAGAGAACAAAGATGGATGATATTCAGTTCTCTGAATTCCTTGATGAAAGCATACCGCTGTGGCGAAATGATCCGGTTATGTTCTTCCGGGAGGTGCTCAACTTTGAACCTGATGAATGGCAGGCAGAAGCTGCAAGAGATTTGGCGGCAAACCCGAAGGTCAGTATTAAATCTGGACAGGGTGTAGGAAAGACTGGTCTTGAGGCAGCAGTATTTCTTTGGTTCATAACCTGTTTCCCATATCCAAGAATCGTTGCGACAGCACCAACCAAACAGCAGTTGCACGATGTCCTCTGGTCTGAGATTTCTAAGTGGATGAGCAAGTCTGAGTTGCTCTCTATGCTTCTGAAATGGACAAAGACCTATGTTTATATGGTTGGCAATGAAAAGCGTTGGTTTGGTGTTGCTAGGACTGCTACAAAGCCAGAGAATATGCAAGGCTTCCATGAAGATAATATGCTTTTTATCGTTGATGAAGCTTCCGGTGTTGCGGATCCGATCATGGAGGCTATCCTTGGTACCTTATCCGGATCAAATAATAAACTTCTTCTGTGTGGAAACCCAACACGAACATCTGGAACATTCTATGATTCGCATACCAGAGACAGGGCACTGTATAAATGCCACACTGTATCATCTGCAGACAGCAGTAGAACAAACAAAGAAAATATTGATTCGCTCATAAGGAAGTATGGATGGGATTCAAACGTAGTCCGTGTCCGTGTCCGTGGAGAATTTCCGAATCAGGAAGATGATGTATTTATTCCGTTAAGCCTGATCGAGCAGTGCAGCAGTAAATTGCTAGAACTTGATGATGCGGCTGGGATGCAGTTTGTATCACTGGGGGTAGATGTGGCTCGTTTCGGAGATGATGAAACGATCATATATCGTAATTATCATGGTCATTGCAAAATAGTCCGAAACAGGCGAGGACAGAACCTGATGGCCACTGTAGGTGACATCGTAAAGGAATTCAAAAAGATATACAGGGAGTATTCAAAGTATGAAGGCAAGGTGTATGTACAGATTGATGACACCGGTCTTGGTGGAGGTGTTACTGACCGTCTGAAGGAAGTCCGGAAAGAACAGAAGCTGTATAAGATGCAGATTATTCCGATAAATGCAGCAGAAAAGATTGAGACCGATACGGCAGCAGGTAAAGATGCAGCTGAAAAGTACAATAACCTGACCACCGCCATGTGGGCCAGCATGCGAGATCTTCTGGATAACAAGCAAATTGTAATTGAAGACGATGAGCAGACGGTCGGCCAGCTTTCCTCCAGAAAATATACAATGACGAGTAACGGAAAGCTTGAAATCGAATCAAAAAAAGAAATGAAGAAAAGGGGGCTGGATTCCCCCGACCGAGCAGATGCTCTTTCTTTGGCATTGTATCTCGGAAAGATCAAGAAACACACAGGCACAGCACCTGGAGTCAAAGAATTACAGGAACTGACCAAAGACAATTACTGGGGCTGATATAGCCGGAAAGAGGGGTGATGAAGATGAAAGAGTATGGACGGATTGGACAGAAACGCTGGGAAGGACAGTTTTACGAGGAATTTCTTCCGGAACTGTCCGGAATGCGTGGGATAAAGGTATTTCAAGAAATGAAAGAGAATGACGATACCGTTGGAGCCATTCTTTTTGCAATTAAGATGTTGATCCGGCAGGTTGAGTGGCATGTAGAGCCGGGAGGTGACAGTGCCAAAGACAAGGAAGCTGCAGAGTTTGTTGAAAGCTGTATGGACGACATGCAGGCCACATGGACAGATACCATTTCGGAAATCCTGTCATTCCTGCCTTACGGTTGGAGCTTCCATGAGATTGTATATAAGCGCCGAATGGGTAAAACAAAGAACCGAAGATCATCAAGCAAATACTCTGATGGACTGATAGGTTGGCAGAAACTTCCTCCGAGAGCACAGGATACCTTGTACCGCTGGGAATATGATGATAGTGACAATCTGATTGGAATGACACAGCAACCGCCTCCGGATTATGGACTGTTTACTATACCGATGAGTAAAGCAATGCTATTCCGAACGGAGAGCGTAAAAGACAATCCAGAAGGTCGGAGTATTTTAAGAAACGCATATCGCTCCTGGTATTTTAAACGGAGAATCCAGGAAATTGAAGCTATCGGAATTGAGCGAGATCTTGCAGGTCTGCCAGTTATTCATGCTCCTGAAAATTTAGAAATATGGGATAGTCAAGATCCTGACATGGTTAAAATTAATGGAGCACTTATTACCATGGTAAAGAACCTTCGTAGAAATGAATCCGAAGGGCTTGTTCTTCCGCATGGATACGAAGCGGAACTTCTGAGCACCGGAGGCACAAGACAATTTGACACCAATGCAATCATAAACAGATACGATACGAAGATCGCCCAGACAGTCCTTGCAGATTTTATTATGCTTGGACATGAAAAGACTGGAAGCTTCGCACTAAGCTCGGACAAGACAGAATTGTTTTCTGTTGCGCTCGGAGCTTTTTTAGATATTATTTGCGAGACGTTCAATAACCAGGGCATTCCTTCATTGATAGACATTAATGGTTCCCATTTCGATGGGATTGAGGACTATCCTACACTCGCCCATGGAGATGTGGACAAACGGGATATCACGAAACTGTCAACATTCCTGAAGGATATGGTCGGCACGGGAATCTTGATACCTGATGAAGAACTGGAAGATTATGTCAGGGAGGCAGCAAACCTGCCGGAAAGAACGGAAGTTCCAGATTCCAGAGAGAAAGATGAACGGCGAGAAGCACAGCGCAGAGCACCAGAGAAGACAGCAAACGAACCTGATGGACCAGAGGTGGATCCAGAAGAGAATCAAGATGCTGAGGAAGCCAAGAAAAGGTTAGGCAGGTGATTTGATGATGCGAAAAATACGGCCACGATCAAGGGCTGTTAAAAAAAGCGAAGAATCACAGAGAGTACTGGATGCACTTGACGCCTATCTCGAGGGAAATATTGATGAACCAGTAAGATGGCTTGTTCGATTCTGGCAGGATCAGGCAGCAGTCATGCTGTACAGAGAACTGCGAGAACTCGTAATAGGAGAAACAGATCCGGAAAGCCTTTTTGATATATGGTTCCAGGATTATTCGAAGATGCTGTCAGAAAAAATGACACCTGTATGGGAACAGGCGTTTCTTGAAGGGTGGAAAAACAATTCTCTCTTTTGTGGAGCAGAAGATGTAATAAGCTCTGAGAGCTGGGTTCGAAGCTGGATTGTTGATCATACGGGAGATTTGATAACAAATTGTTGTAATGAGCAGGTGAGCGCAATTCGGTATCTGATCGCTGAAGCTGAATCTCTTAATATGAGCAGTGCTGAAACGGCAAGATATATCCGGCCAACAATAGGACTGACAGAGAGACAGGCTGCGGCGAATCTCAAATATTACAACTCCATCAAGGAAAGGCTGACAACAGATCATCCAAGAATGAAACCTGAGTCAATTGAGCGGAAAGCGAGAGAAGCTGCTTCGAAATATGCAGAAAGACAGCAGCGGTATAGGGCAGAGACTATAGCCAGATCGGAAATAGCACAAGCCTACAACCATGGCGCAGATGCCTTTGTGAGGGAAGCGGTAACGGCAGGAAACCTTCCGGAGATGGAAAAAGAGTGGTCAACAGCTCTAGACGGTCATGTGTGTGCATCATGTGCAGCTCTTGAAGGCACTAAGATAGGAATGGATGATGAATTCGAAACAGTATCCGGAAGGAGAGAGATTACAACGTCTATTCCACCATTACACCCGCGCTGTAAATGTGCGGTGAAGTATGTGAGGGTGAAAAATGAAAACATTCAATGAAATAATGAAAATAAGGGACGAACCGGACAATAAGCCGGCGGTAACAAAAAGAAAGTTCCAGGTAAAGAAGACAAATAATGAAAAAATGCAGGCATTCGGCTGGGCCAGTGTTGCCATTGCTGAGAATGGAGAAACTCTGGAAGACTGGCAGGGCGACATCATAGAGCCTGATGAACTTGAAAGTGCCGCTTACAAGTTTGTTGATCTCTACCGGGAAGGTGGAGAGATGCACGAAAGAGGCGGGATTGCTTATCTGATCGAGAGTGTTGTATTTACGGAAGAGAAGATGGCGGCAATGGGAATCCCGGAAGGTACACTCCCTGTTGGCTGGTGGATTGGATTCCAGGTTACAGATGCGGATGTTTGGGAGAAAGTAAAAGATGGAACTTACAGCATGTTCTCCATTGAAGGGAAAGCAGAAAGGGTAGAAGTAAACAATGAATAAATATATTGGAACAAAGCTTGTTGAGGCAGAAAAAGCAACTCTTGCAGAAGCACAGGCATTAAAAACAGGTGCCTGCGATACCATTGAAGAAGCAAGAAGAAGGTTTGGAGGTTCAGATGATGGCAATCTGGGATATGTAGTTAAATATCCGGATGGATATATCAGCTGGTCTCCGAAAGATGTGTTCGAACAGTCTTATATGCAGGTTCAAGAGGATCCGAAACTGATATCTGGCGTATTAATAGGAGAACACATGGTGAATGATTTTATCAGTTACACCAAAACCAGTACCGTAGGTTATAAGACGGTAATGGTTCGTTGCGTACTTCGAAATGGTTTTGAGATCATTGAAACATCTACATGTGTAGATGCTCAGCTCGGAGAAGAAATCTGCATGAAGAAGATAAAGGATAAGATCTGGTATCTTTTAGGATTTCTGCTTCAGACAGCGTGGCACGGAATTAAATAAATGTGATCAATAGGCATCCGAAAGGGTGCTTTTTTGATAAATAAAAGCGAAAGGAGGAAGCATTGTGGCAACAAAACTGAAAGGCCTGGAAGTAGGTAAAGTAGATTTCGTTGATGAAGGCGCAAATCAGAGAGCTGATATCAAACTGCTGAAAGGCAAGAATAAAGCAGAGGAAACATCAGACCCGGAAATCGGACTATTTAAACGATTCCTGAACTGGATCAGCGGAGAGGTGCAGAAATCAGCCACGACATTTGATGAACAGATCAACGCTGTGAGCATGGACGCAATCCGGGATGAAATCTGGTCTGTATGTTACGCCCTGCAGAATTCACTTAATTCAATCCTGTGCGACCCAGAACTGGACAGCAGCGGGAAGCAGAGTGCAATGGATACAAGCATTGAACAGTTCGCTACAGCTATGAAGGAATACATTCCCGGATGGGCTGGGGGAACATCTGCAAAAATCAAAAAGAATCTGGATGCGCCTGACGAAACAGATCTTCCTATGGTGATGAAAGCGCATAGCAATCTAGAGGAAATCATTCAGAAATCCGTAGAAACGAAAGGAGAATTGGAAGACATGATTAAAATCGACAAGTCAAAAATGTCTGCTGAGGAAAGAGCGACATATGATGAACTTATCAAAAAGTTTGCCGTAGAGACAAACGAGGAGCCGTCTATCGAGAAGAAAGCACCGCAGAAAAGCGAAAAAGAGGAAAACCCAGACGTTCTCGATGATGATGGAACTGAAAAGAAAACAGATACAAAGAAATCTTTTGCACCGCCAGAACAGAATACAGACGATGATATTTACAAAGGACTGCATCCTCTTGTAAGAGAAAAACTGGAAGCTCTCGAGAAAAGAGCGGAGGAAACGGAAGACAGAGAACTTTATGCAGTTGCTAAGAAGTACGAAATTCTTGGAGAGAAGCCAGAAGAACTGGCTAAGACCTTGAAAACGCTGAAAAGTGCAGGTGGAACTGCCTACAATGATATGATCGGCGTTCTCGACAGAAATGTGGCAATGGTCAACAACTCTGGCGTATTTGGAGAAATCGGAAAATCATTCTCTGGCGGAACTGCAGCAGTCAAGAAGTCTGCAGCAGAAGGAAAAATCGATAAGATTGCAAAGGGATTGATTGAAAAAGATCCTTCCATGCCATATAACATGGCACTGGCAAAAGCCTGGGAAGCACATCCGGAGCTTGTAGCTGAGTATGAAAACGAAGCCGGATACTAAGAAGGAGGCGAATGATAATGGGTAAAAATTTTAATGGAACACAGATCAACCAGTCACCAACTATTTCCGAAAAGGCAGGAGCAGATGTTGCTGACATCCGTAACCTTATTCTGAAATACGATACTGATGGTAATGTGGTTGTCGCTGCCGATGGCACAGCACCTCTGCTTGGCGTTTCTATTATCGAAGGTGGATATAATGACATTTCCGGTGTAGAAGCTGGAAATGTTAAGAAGGGTGAAGACGTTGATATCCTGATTAAGGACATCGGATTCGTCATTGCTTCCGCTGAGATCAAGAAAGGGCAGGAGGTTACTGCGACCACCGGAGGAAAAGCGGCAGTTGCGGCAGCTGGTGATTACGTGATCGGGGTAGCTCTTAACAATGTATCTGCTGGAGGCTACAGCAGACTGCAGCTTTCTAAATACCAGAAGGCAAAAGCATAATCTTGATAAAGGAGGATAATATTGATGAGAAACACAGCAGCAGGAATCCAGTTTGAAATCGCAAAAGGCGCATTCAGACCTCACACAGCACTTACAAACATGGCTCTGGCATATTACCAGAATGCAGCTAACTACTTCGCAAAGGCTCTTTTCCCAACCTGTCCGGTAAGTCTTTCTTCTGACAACTACTATGAGTTCAGCAAGGAAGATCTTCTGAGAGATAACTGGAGCAGAAAACCTGCTTATGGAAAAGTTGATCCTACAGTAGTAGGCGAGAGCATGAAACCTTATGTATGCCAGGTAGACCAGATGATCATGGGAATTGATCAGATTCGCCAGACCGATCTCAGTAGAAGACAGGGACCAACCACAATGCAGCCTAAACAGCAGAGAGTAAAAACCATTGCAGAACAGGCAAATATCCATCAGGATCGTCTGTTTGCGGAAAGCTACTTCAAAGCCGGCGCATGGAAGAATGAACTTGAAGGAGTAGACAATACCTCTCCAAGCACAAACCAGTTCATTAAATTCAGCAATGCAAACTCTGATCCTATTGCATTTATCGATAGCGAGAAGACAAACATGAATCAGCAGACAGGACGCATGCCGAACCGCCTCGGCCTTGGTATCAATGTATTCAATGCCCTGAAGGTGCATCCGGCAATCCTTGAAAGGGTTAAATATGGTGGAAGCACTGCAAACCCAGCGTCTGTAACAGAAAACGTTCTGGCACAGCTCTTCGGAGTAGAAAAGATCGTGGTGCTTAAATCCATCATGAACAATGCCGGCATGGGAGAAGATGAAAACATGCAGTACATCGGAGATCCGGATGCATTCCTTCTTGCCTATGCCACAAACGCACCGAGCATTGATGAACCGTCTGCCGGCTACATCTTTACATGGGATATGCTTGGAAATGGACAGATACTTCCGATTCTGAACTATCTTGGCGAGAATGGAACACATACAGAATACGTGGAAGGACTTATGGCAACAGATATGCATAAGACATCCGATGATCTGGCGAGATTCTACAAATCTGCAGTCTAAGGAGGTGCCATATGAAGCTTGTTGCAAATAAACCATGCACTCTGAGCGGGAAACGATACTTCATCGGAGAGGAAATCCCGGCCGAAGCAGTCACTGATCCGGTAGCTCTTGAAAAAATGGGAGTGCTGACTGTGATTCGTGACGGTATTCCGGTTGAAACACTTGAGGAATGCGTGGCATCAGTCGGAGAAGTATTCTTCAAAATCGAAATCGTAAAAGGAGATAAGGGCTTCGATTTGGACGTTACAGAGCCTCAGCTTCAGGAAGCAGTAAAAACTATGCAGATGAACCAGAAGGATGCTGTAGCTCATATTAGAGACACTGTAGAGGATAATACAGTGCTTATCTTTCTGAATGCAGTAGATTCGAGAACTGCTGTAAAGAAAGAAGCTGAAACTAAGGCGAAGAGCCTTGGGGAACTGGAGGAAAGCGCAGGTGATGCCTGATGCCTGGAACATATCAGTACGAACCGGGGAATATTGCTGAATACGGAAAAGACCGTATGCGTTTTGAACTCGGAGATGTAATGGTCGAGGGAAAAGAAAAGACTTGTGCGCTCTGCGATGAGGAATACAATGCGGTGATTCCGGAAAAGGTTCCGACGGCGAGACAATGGAAAAAAGCAAAACTTCGTTGCCTTGAAAGCATTATGCGGAAGTTTGCATTTGAACCCGATACAAAGGTTGGCCCACTCTCCTTATCCATGGGGGAACGGGCCAAACTATGGAAAGAGATGTATGAGGATCTGAAAAAAGACTTGAAAGCCAGTGCAGCTTCGGCCGAAGCAATTCTTCCGTTGGCAGAAAATCCAGAAACAGGGCGGATAACACCGCCTTATTTTTATGCCGGAATGATGTCACATGAGGAAACAGAGGGGGAAGATATATGATGTTCGGAAACATAATGTACCTTCGTCCGGGAAATCTCTGGAAGAGCTTCCGGGTATTGAAGATGCATGTGGACAATGTAGATGGATATGCAAAGAACTCATATGAGGATACGGGAACTATAGTGGATGGAATTCTTGCACAGGCGACTTCGAATGAGAGGGAGCTGACAAAACACCTATGGGACCAGAAACTGCATTCCCTGACGCATACCCTTGTGGTATCTGGAAGATGTGATCTCAAAAAGTCAGATATTCTTGCATATGAGGAAAAAGCATATTTAGTTCTTGCTGTTGATAATGCCGGAGACCTTGGGGTTGCCGGCATTGCTTATCTTGAAGAAAGGAATGATCTGAAATGAGTCCGGAGGCAGCAGCGGCAGCCGTACAGGAAGAAGTAAAGAACCGCGTAGAGCAAACCAAACGACAGGTTGATGCAAAGATGATGCAGGGTGCCAATGAACTCAGAAATGCTGCTCTTACGGTATTGGCCAATCCAAGTCCTTCAGCTCCCGGAAGTCCACCGGGTGTAAGAAGCGGAAACCTGAGAAGAAACTGGAATATGTACAGTTCTGGCGGTGGAGGAAATGGCATATTCGGAATCCAATCTGGAATGCACTACTCGGGATACCTGGAACATGGAACAAGCAAAATGGCAGCTCGTCCTTATGTTGAAAAAATCAAAGAAACTGCGATGCCGGAAATCCTGGCATTGTTCTCGGAATTAGGAGGGTAAATGTTACTGACTGAAGAAACAAAGAAAGTTATAAATCTTGCTGAAATCGGAAGAGGATCTCTTATCTCGGCAAAAAATAAAACCTGGGATAAAGCGCAGTCTGGAATAGTGACAGAAGTGACTGCTGACACCATCACAGTTTTATTCCTTCCGGAAACACAGAATATCCAGAATCATTTCGCGATCCAGGCTGAGGCTATTGAAAAAGGAATGTGGACTATCAGATATTCTTCTGACGGAATGGAAACGGTGAACGTATATGAGGGGAGTGTAGAAAATGGATCTGAATCAGTTGCTGTATAGAAGATTATCTCAGGACAACCTTCTGAACGGAACTCTGTCCAAGTACGCAGATAAGCCGGCCATCTTTAACACAGAGTTTCCTCCTGATCAGCAGGAGGGATGGAATGGGAAAAGCCAGTATCCGAGGATTTCTTATGTCTTCAACAAACAGGTGGATACAAAGCGGTCTTCATCTGGCCAGCTTACTGTCGCATTGTACGACATCATGGATCCGCTTGAAGTAGAGAAGATAGAAGTTGCTATCAGGAATTGTCTTCAGGACGTGGTGATGAAACCAGAAGGGGAGGCACCTATGTGCTTTGCATGGGCCAGAAGCGAACCTTACATCCTGGAAGGAAACGCAGTGCTGTGCAAAGAAATTGTGTTCGATATTCTGGAATACCCTGCACAGGAAACTACGGATCCAGATCCTGTTATGGCGTTGAACAGGTATATTAAGAATCTTTTCCCAGAATGCATAGTTTTTGGAATTGATGAGTTATCAGAATACACCATTCCGGCAGATACTCCTGTTTTCTATTCTGGACTGAAATCAATTGACAGCACAGATGGTCATTGCAGGAGTAGCCTGTCGTGGTTCAATGCAGTTATTTCGGTGCATCTCCTGTGCCCGAAACCGTCATTGCGGTTGAAGATGATGGCCGCACTTCACCAGAGCTTAGCGAAGGATGAAGAGATCATCATGTTTGATGATTCCCCAATGGTCGTGAAAGCTCTGAAAATGAACAACAATGCTGATTACCTTAGAGAGGGGCAGATGTCTCTGACAGGGTATTATGCGTGCTTAAAAGACACATTTAAGCAGCCTGGTATATCAGGCGTAACAGTCAACGATCTTACATGAAAGGAGTAAGCAATGGCAGAAAAAGATATCAAGAAGACACCGGCTGCGACACAAACAGTACAGCCGTCCGCTGACAAGTACACCATCCAGGAACTTGAAAATGCAAGCACAAAAGTATTTGGAGTTCCTCGCGAATGTGCAGTAGCAGCCTTCAAAGGCTGCAAAAAAACAGAAATGACTGTTGCGGAAGCGAAACAGATCATTGATAGATTCATGAAAAAGGAGGTCAAATAAATGGCAGGTTATTTTTCTCTTGGAGAAAACAAAATCCGTCCCAGTGCATACTTCAATGTACAGAAAAGAGGGGACGAAACAAACTTTGGAGCAATTGATGGTGTTGTAGCAGTGCTTTTCAAGTCTTCAATCGGACCACTTGGAAAAGCTACAGTTCTTCCGGCATCTGAAGGATATGAAAATACCTTTGGTACTGGAGGCACCACAGATGCATTAAGAGAAGCGTTCTATGGAGGCGCTGTCAAACTTATCGCTGTTCGAGTAGGAAACGGTGGTACGGTTGGCAGCGCCTCTCTTGCTTGTGCAACAGGCAAGGCAAAGCTTTCAACAAAATATCCAAGCGGTGCAAAATTTACAGCAACAATCAGAGAGAAGCTTGGCGATTCCTCAAAGAAGGAGTGCATCGTATATTTGGATGGCTCTGAGTTCGAAAAGGTAACATTTGCAGCAGGAGCAGAAGAAGCTACTGCACTGAAAGAAGCATTTGCTTCCTCAAAGAACTTTGTAGTCGATATTACTGACGCATCAGGAGCCGTTACAGCGGTTAGCCAGTCAGCTTTCGCAGATGGTGCAGATCCGACAGTAACAAACGCAGACTACAGTGCCGGATTAAAAGAAGTGGAGAAATATTACTTCAACACCATTTGTGTTGATACAGAAGACGCCGCTGTCCATGCATTGGTAGCGGCATTTCTTGACCGAATTTATCTGGCTGGCTCTTTTGGAATGGCAATTGTCACTCCAAAACCTTCCTCTTCACTGGAAGATAGGATGACATCCATCTCCAGCTTCGATACCGAAAACGTAATCGCGCCGCTGAATGCGAATGCCAATGCCGGCAATGAAGAGCTGAAAGGATATCAGGTGGCTGCGTATATTGCGGGTGTTGTAGCCGCTACTCCTGCGAACCAGTCCGTGACACACGCTACTCTTAGCAGATACAGCGTTCTGAATGAAATCCTTACAAATACAGAGATGGAAGTAGCTGAAGAAAAAGGCTGCCTGGTCCTCTCTACGGCTTCTGATGGGGCTGTATGGCTTGACAATGGTGTTAATACCTTGGTTCATCCGGATGCCAACCACGACAGCGGATGGAAGAAAATCCGTAGAACAAAGACACGTTATGAACTTCTGAACAGAGCAAATGCAGCAGCTGACGCACTGGTTGGAAAGGTTGATAACGATACAAACGGAAGAGCCACTATCATGGCAGCTATCCAGGGTATCTGCAATGCCATGGAGGCAGAAGGAAAGATCCAGTACGGCAATGTAACTGAATCTACAACTGTTACTACTGATGGAGACACCTGTGGATTTGATATCGAAGTGATCGATCTGGATTCTGCAGAGCACATCTATCTGAATTACTACTTCCAGTTCAGCACTATTGTTGCTGCATCTGGAGAATAAGAAAAGGGGGAATAAATAATGCTGAATAAGAGCGCGGCTACTGATGCCAGACACAGCAGATCCGGCAAAGATGCGATGCTTTATAACTCTGCTGGAAAACCATTTGCACAGGTTGAAAGTTTCACTACTAAAGGTTCATTTAATAACTACAAATATGCGCCTCTTGGCCAGAACAGAGAGCTTGAGGTTAATGGAACCGTAGGAGTTACCGTAAACATTTCCGAAATCGTAGTTCTTGATGGTGAGCTGTTTAATGCGGTTATCAATGCTATTGCAAACGGAGAATCTCCTGTTCTGATGTTTACAGGAGTTATCGAAGGAAGAAATGGATCACAGGAACGTGTGACCTACAGAGAGTGTATCCTTTCCGGAGACAGCGATATCCAGAACGTAGCTACAGGCGATGTGCTGAAAAGATCTTTTGCCCTGCACTGCAATGGCAAGGTTGAGAATAAGAGCAAACTGACAATCTGATTTCTATTAAGAGGGGCTGGGCATCAGCCCCTCGTTTTTAACAGGAGGAAAAGAAATGGCAAATAAAGACTTTATGGATCCGGAATTAACTGAGGAAGAGAAAAGAGAAACTATCCTTGCAAACGAGGATGATTATCTGGAAGGATTATTGGCAGCTGCTGATAATGCAGCAAATGACACAAAGAAGATCGAGATCATTCGTAACGAACGGAAGTATTTCTCCTTCAGTATTCATTCACTGACTGATGAAATGTTAAAAGATATTCGAAAAAAATACACAAAATATACAAAGAATCGCCGCCAGGGCATCCGGGTTGCGGACGAACTGGATATGCCAAAGTACAGGGCTTCCGTGATCTACAACTCTACTACGGAAGAAGACAAGGCCAAACTGTGGGATAATCCGGCTGTCAAAAAGGGCCTGGAAGCAAAAGGCATCTGTATTATCAATGCTCTCGATGTAATTGACGCTGTTCTCCTTCCGGGAGAAAAAGACCGCATTATGGAGATTATTGATGATGTTAATGGTTTCAATAATGAAGAAGTGAAGGCTGAAACTGCAAAAAACTGATTATGGCCGGTGGAAAGTCAACATTGCTCCACCACATATTTCAACGCCAAGGTTTATTGCCGAGTGAAGTAATGAGTTTGCCCTCTGGAGAGAGGGCTTTTCTTTTTGCTTCAACCAGGCTATGGATCGAGGCGAATACGAAAAAGGGGTGACATGGTAAATGGGAGAAACAATTAGAATTGAAATTCCTGTATCTGTGAATGATAATACAGACCCTGGCCTATCAAATATCACGAATAAGATGAACACCCTGGCCACTGCCGCCCAGAAGGTAAATCGGATCCTGTCATCTGGATTAAAAACCAGAGGGATTGAACGAACAGCAGAGAGAGTGGAACGAACGCTTGGACGTGAGCACTCTATTGAAGTTTCGGCAGATGACAATGCCACTCCGGTTCTTTCAAGAGTCGAAGATGCAGCTGAAAGAGTAGGAGGAATTTCAGCAGATATTGAGATAGGAGCAAACGACAATGCTACTGCCGAAATATCTGGTGTCGAGGATGCAGCAGTAACCCTTGACGGAACAAGTACTGATGTAGAACTGGGGGCGGATGATAATGCCACCGGGGTGGTAAATAGTGTTGGAGATTCACTGTCTGTTCTAAACGGAAATGAAGCGGTAGTAGAGCTTACTGCGGACGACAATGCTACGATGCAAATTATGGATGTGGAGGATGCACTGGCCGCCTTGAATGGTGAAGTGGCTGTGGCCTCAGTGGAAGCTGATGATACAGCCACGGAGATAATCCGAAGTGCCGAAGATGCAGTGGCCACATTCGATGGAACTTCCGGGACAGCGGAACTGGGGGCGGATGATAATGCCACCGGGGTGGTAAATAGTGTTGGAGATTCACTGTCTGTTCTAAACGGAAATGAAGCGGTAGTAGAGCTTACTGCGGACGACAATGCTACGATGCAAATTATGGATGTGGAGGATGCACTGGCCGCCTTGAATGGTGAAGTGGCTGTGGCCTCAGTGGAAGCTGATGATACAGCCACGGAGATAATCCGAAGTGCCGAAGATGCAGTGGCCACATTCGATGGAACTTCCGGGACAGCGGAACTGGGGGCAGATGATAATGCAAGTCCGATCATCGACGATGTGAGGGACAAAGCAAAAGCCTGGGACGGAAGCGTTTTTACGGCAACTATGAGTATAGTAGATGCTGCTACTGCTCCAATGGGAGCGGTTTTAAATGCTGCAAAGAATCCAATAGCGCAGGGCGCAACATTCCTTGGAGTGAGCGCAGGACTGGCTGATACTGTGAATACATACAAAGGGTTTGAGAGTATGATGTCGCAGGTCCAGGCTATATCTGGCGCTGCAGGGAAAGAGTTTGATGATCTGACCGCAAAAGCACAGGAAATGGGTGCAACTACGAAGTTTACTGCTACTGAAGCGGCTCAGGCATTTAATTACATGGCTATGGCAGGTTGGAAACCAGAACAAATGACCGCTGGTATATCCGGTATTATGAGCCTGGCAGCAGCTTCCGGCGAAGATCTGGCAAGCACCTCGGATATTGTTACGGATGCTTTGACAGCTTTTGGACTGAAAGCAAGAGATGCCGGTCATTTCTCGGATGTCCTTGCAAAGGCGTCCGCTAGTTCGAATACAAACGTAGGCATGCTGGGTGAATCATTCAAATATGTTGCTCCGGTAGCAGGAGCCATGAAATATAGCGTCGAAGATACTTCTTTGGCATTAGGACTTATGGCTAACAGTTCAATTAAAGGAAGCATGGCCGGTACAGCCTTAAAGACGTCCCTGGCTAACATGGCAGCACCAACTAACAGCATGGCAGAGGCTATGGACAAATATGGTATTAGCCTGACCGACAGCTCAGGAAACATGAAAACACTGAAAGGTGTCATGGATAATTTGCGAAGCAGTTTAGGAGGTCTTTCTGAAACTGAACAGACAGCGGCGGCATCCACCATTTTCGGAAAAGAGGCTATGAGCGGTATGCTTGCTATCATCAATGCTTCAGAACAGGATTATAACGATCTTTCCAACGCTATCGGAAATTCAAAAGATGCAGCGCAGGATATGGCTGACACCATGTTGGACAACCTGGCAGGCTCTATGACTCTTATGCAGTCGGCTGTAGAGGGTGTTCAGAACAGTTTTGGACAGAGACTTACTCCTTATGTCAGAGGATTCGTTGATTCCATTACGGACGCAATGCCGGCTGTGACGGTTGCTCTGAATGATTTTATGGACACTGTGGACAAAAAAGCAGCACACATGAAGACAGTTATCGGGACCATGACGGCATCTGATGAGTGGCAGAATGCGGATATGTTCGGAAAGATGGATATTGCATGGGATACTCTTATCGGTCAGCCTTTTGCCGACTGGATTAGCGGAGATGGGAAACATCTGATTTCTTCCGGCCTCGGAACATTATTCTCTAGCGCGTCTGCTATTCTTCCGGGAGGAAAGAAAGCAGGCCTTTCTTCTGTGCTCAGCTCTATGCTGATCGCTAAAGGAGCAACTGGGCTTCTTGGAAATGCAAAGAATATTGCGACCACCTTACAGCCTATCGGAAATGCTATTAAAAGCATTGGACTTGCAGCACAGACAGCGCCAAGTGTTGGAGCGTTCATAAGTGATCTGGGAGCAATGGTTCCGACAGCGGCGAAATTCGGACTTGCGGCAGCGGCAGTAACAGCGGCAGTAGTTGGAATTGGTGTTGCAGTAGACAACTATAACCAGAAAGCTTTGAACAGTAATCTGGAAGAACATTTTGGAAACATCAAACTATCGGCTCAGGAAGTGCAGGACATTGCTTCTGGAATTCTTGATCAGAAGTACCTGGCCAATGTGGAAGTTGCCTTAAATGAGGTAAAGAACGCTGATAAGCTTCGAGAAGATGCCCAGAAGGCGCTGGAATCCAATGACGTTCTGGAGTTTAAGAGCAGAGTTGGTATTAAACTTACGACTGAAGAACAGGAAGATTACACAAGTAATATCGAAACTTTTGTTAAGAGCAAGATTGATGAACTGGAAAGTCGGACGTTTGCAGCGCATATCCACGTTCAGACGTATCTCGGAGGTACGGAAGAGGGACAGACATTAGCCCAGAACATCGAGAAATGGGCTACAGCGGATTATGTTGAATTGGATGGATTATCTAGCCAGTTATCACAAAAGGTCTCTGAGGCACTGAAAGATGGAATCATAGATGCAGATGAAGAAGGCGCCATCAGTGCTTTGCAGGAAAAAATGAACAGCATAACTGCCCGGTGGAAGGAATCGGAAGCACAGGCAAAATGGGACTGGATAAATCAGGAATACGGGAGCTTGAATGCAGCTGATCTGGAAAGTGGCTCATTCACTGACTTACTGGGAGCAATGAGAGATCAGAGACAATCGGCAAAGGAAAGCGTACAGGCAGATGTTGAGCAGTGGTATTCAGAGCTTAACTCGATGGAATCAGCCGGAAGAATCACATCTGCTCAGAATAAGCAGATTCTTCTGGTTTTGTGTGATTATTCTGATGAAGCATGCAGAAAAACTACAGAGAGGATTTTTCAGATACTATGCAGGATGGTATGTCAGAAGGAACAGATTTTTGTAAGTGTAAGTAAGCAGATTTCCGGGATCAGGCAGATTTATAAGAGCTATCAGTTTGCGGAAAAAATGTCTGATCTATTATGTGTCTGTCAGGTTCCGGGCGAGCAAAGCACAGATGGCGGAAAGATTATTTTTTACAAAGATCTTGGGATTTACAGGGTACTGCTCACACTTACAGATAAGAAAGCAATAAAAGAATATCTGGCAGATACAGTAGCTCCATTGTATGAATATGATGAGATGAACCACTCAGATCTGGTCAGAGTACTTCAGTGCTACCTGGCTAATGACTGCAGTGTCAAAAGTGCGTCACAGGAATTGATCGTACATCGAAATACAATTAATTATAAGCTTGGAAAGGCCGCTGAGATACTTGGAAAAAATCTTTCTGATTTTGATGTGCGTTTTCAGCTGAGGCTGGGTTTCCTGTTATATCAGATGAATGAAATGTAAAAGGAAAATGCGGCAGCAGAATAATAACGATTGTGCTGCAGCACAAAAATAATTGGATAGATGTCTATTGCAGACAGCCAGTGTCGAGAGTAATATATGACTCAGATAAGACAAAGGCGTCTGGTTCACAAATGAATGTGGGCCGGGCGCTTTTCTTATTCTACAACAAATAATAAGTTTGTTTACCGCAAAAATGAACAATATTTAAACCTGGATTACAGATAAAGAGGAGGAAGTTATTATGAGTTTAACAGGAAAAGAAGTAGCCCAGATGCACAAAGATTATGTGATGCAGTCATGGGCAAGATCAGGAGCAGATACTTTACCGGTAGAAAGAGCTGAGGGAATTTATTTTTACGATTATGATGGAAAAAAATATGCAGATATGGCTTCACTTCTGGTGTGTTCCAACCTCGGACATGAGCTTCCGGAGATCGTTGAAGCGATCAAGGAACAGGCTGATAAGATGTGCTTCATGGCACCGGCATATGCATCCGAGCCTAAGAGCATACTGGCAAAAATGCTTGTAGAAGCAGCAGGAGCAGATACATACAAGAGAGTTTTCTTCACAAATGGTGGAGCAGAATCCAATGAGAATGCTATAAAAATGGCACGTATGGTAACCGGAAGAACCAAGATCTTTTCCTGCTACAGAAGCTATCATGGAGCTACACTTGGAGCATCCAATGCTTCCGGTGACTGGAGAAGATATGCAGCAGAGATCGGTGGTGCAAATGGGTTCGTACACTTTATGAACCCTCAGATGTATCGTGACGGATATACAAAAGGAGTTGATGATGCAGAGGTAACGAAAAAATATCTGGATGCGCTGGATCTGCAGCTCAGATATGAAGGCCCCGGAAATGTGGCAGCGATCCTGATGGAGTCTATAGTAGGTGCAAACGGTGTCATTCTTCCTCCAGACGGATATATGGAAGGTGTTCGTGCACTTTGTGACAAATATGGAATCCTTCTGATCTGTGATGAGGTTATGGCAGGATTTTACCGTACAGGAAAAATGTTTGCATTTATGAATTTCGACATGAAACCGGATATCATTACATTTGCAAAAGGTGTTACCTGTGGTTATGTACAGCTGGGCGGATGTATTGTAAGTAAAAAGGTTGCGGAGTATTTTGAGGAAAATGTTCTTCAGTGCGGACTTACTTACAGTGGACATACACTTGCATGTGCGGCTGGTGTAGCAGCAATGAAATATTATAAAGAACACGACATCGAGGGCCATGTAGCTGAGATGCACGAGATCGTTGCTCCGTTTATGGATGAGATGGTAAAGAAGCATAAATGTATTGGTGAAGCAAGATGTATCGGTTTGTTCGGTGCACTTGAAGTAGTCAAGAATAAAGAAACCAGAGAACCGATGCAGGAATACGGCGTACCCGGACCGGTAATGCCGTGGATATTTGCAGAATTAAAGAAACGTGGTTTTGCAACTTTCGGACGTGAGAACTTTATTGAAATCTGTCCGCCACTGATCATCACGAAAGAGGAGCTGGAAGAGTATCTCCCGATCCTTGATGAAGTGCTTACAATGGTCGATGAAAAATTTTGTGACTGATAAAGCAGGAGGTAGCCTATGAACTGGGATTATCTACAGCCGGTAAAAATTCATTTCGGCAAAGGTAGAGTAAAAGAAATCAAAGAAATAGCCAGAGAGCTTGGCTGCGAAAGAGGCCTTCTGGTGGCAGGACCGTTTTTCTTTAAAAGCGGTCTTGCCGAAAAGGTCATAAAAGAGTCAGAAGGAATGATCGTTGCTTCTTTTGGAGATGTTTCTCCAAACCCGGACGTTGCAGAGGTAGATGCCTGTGCGGAAGTGATCCGGCAGAAAAATATCGGATTTGTGGTAGCACTGGGTGGAGGCAGTCCCATGGATTGTGCCAAAGCAGCTGCCAGTGTAGCTCTGACTCCGGATTCCATCCGTAAGTATCATGGAACCGGAGTAGCAATGCCGGAGAAACATCTTCCGCTGATCGCAGTTCCTACGACTGCAGGAACAGGAAGTGAAGTGACCTGTGTATCAGTTCTTTCGGATCACGCAAATGGAAAAAAAGCGCCGATCGTATCAGAGGGATTTTATCCGGCAGCAGCTATCATTGATCCGGAACTTACTTATACAATGCCACCGCAGGTTACGGCAGGAACAGGAATTGATGTTCTTTCCCATGCGATCGAAGGCTATTGGAGCAAAGGTCATCAGCCGATCTGTGATGTACTTGCGATGCATGCAGCAGAACTGGTATTTAAATATGTTTACAGAGCATACAGGAAGCCCGATGATGAGGAAGCAAGGGAGAAAATGTGCGAAGCATCTTTGATCGCAGGATTGGCGTTTACTTTACCAAAAACCACTTCGTCCCATGCGTGTTCATTTCCATTGACCAATATTTATCACATCCCGCATGGCGAGGCGTGTGGCCTGACCCTGGATTATTTTATAAGAATCAATGCAAAAGGCGAAGGTGGTGAACGTGTAGAGGAATTTGCCAGAAGGATTGGATTCAAAGATGCAGAAGAGATGGCGGATGCAGTTCTTGAATTAAAGAAAAAAATGGGATTGCGGTGTGATCTGAAGGATCTGGAGCTTGATGATGATCAGATTGCGGAGCTGGTTCGCATCAGCAGACACCCGAACCTTTATAACAATCCGGTAGAGATCACAGACGAGATGCTGGATGAGATGTATCGATATCTGGCCGGAAAGTGAAAGATTTTGATTGAATATTGAAAAAAATAATGATAATATAGAAAGAGACGATGGAGTCCGGATACTTTGGTATCTGGGCTCTTTTTGTATTTATGGATGGGAGATGAAGGATTATGAAACTGATCACAGCAATCGTAAGACCTGAGAAAGTGATGGACGTCATCAAAGCACTGGAGCAGGAAGGATATTTTGCTTTTTCAAAATGGGCAATTTCAGGAAGAGGTAAGGAAAAAGGAATTCAGGTAGGGGATGTCCTTTATCAGGAAATGGCAAAAAACATGCTGTATATTACTGTTGGGGACAAAGAAAAAGATGAGGTTGTAGATATTATCATTAACAGTGCAAAGAGTGGACAGTATGGACATTATGGTGATGGAAAAATTTTTGTTTCCGATATCAGTGAGGCATATACGATCAGTGAAGAAACCAGAGAAGATGATGATGAATGATATGCTTGATGAAGCAGGAGGATATATATGGGTGAAAGAAATAAAAGAACAAAATTAAAAAAATCCATGGGACCTGGTTCAATCTGGGCAGTTGCAGTCGGTTCCATCATTGGATGGGGATGTTTTATACAGGGTGGTCTCTGGACAGAACGTGCAGGTGGACCGCTCCCGCTGTTTCTGGGATTTCTGGCAGGCGGTCTTTTAATGATCGTGGTAGGATACAGCTATTCTTATATGATCGCAAAATTCCCGGTAGCGGGTGGTGAATTTGCCTATGCATATAAAGGCTTTGGAAGAACTGCTTCGTACATATGCGGATGGATGCTGTCGCTTGGATATCTGTCTATTGTAGCTTTGAATGCAACGGCACTTCCGGTATTGGCATCCTATATTTTTCCTGGAGTCTTTAACAGAGGTTACCTGTATACAATTGCAGGATATGATGTATATATGGGTGAAGTCGGATTATCCCTGTTCTTTATCATACTTTTCGGGATTATGAATTACAAAGGTGCGAAATCTGTAGGAAATCTTCAGCTTGCGATGGTCCTTATCATGTGTGCAGCGGTTGTTGTATCAGTCATTGGTGTGATCGCAACAGGACATTTTGATGCTTCAAACTTGCAGCCGGCATACGGAGCCGAAGGCAAGTCTCTTGGAAGCGGTTTTGTATCTATCCTGGCATTGGCTCCGTTCCTTTATGTAGGATTTGACTGTATTCCACAGGCGGCAGAAGAATATGATTTTCCACCACAGAAGTGCAAAATGCTGATTATCTCAGCACTGATCGTAGGTGCTTTGATCTATGGTGCAATGGCACTGGTGACAGAGTGTGTTGTTCCCTGGCAGCAGGTTCTGACTATGACAGATGCGAATGGAACTCTTGTAAAATGGCATACAGGTGCAGTTCTTGATCTTGCAATGGGAAAAATTGGTGTGTGCTTTGTGGCACTGGCAGTGTGCATGGGAATTTTTACCGGTATGAACGGATTCTTTATGACATCCAGCCGTCTTTTATTTGGTATGGCAAGAGCAAAAATGCTTCCGTCAGCTTTTGAAAAGGTTCATCCGGAGCATAAAACTCCGTCCATATGTGTTGGGTTTACCATGATCATCTGCTGTATCTGCCCATTTTTCGGCAGAGAAGTGATCGGCTGGGTTGTAGATATGTGTTCCGTAGGTACTGCGTTCGGATATTTCTTTACCTGTGCAGGTGCTTATATTCTTCTGAAAAAATATGGCGATGATACAGATACAAATAAAATCCATCCGGCAGTAGCAATGGGCGGCTGCGTGATCTCTGTTGTAATATTGCTGCTCCTGATCGTGCCCGGTTCTCCAGCATTCATGGCTCCACAGTCCTTTGCAGCACTGATCGTGTGGGTGTTGATGGGAGTTACCTTCTATTTTGTTTCAAAGAAAAATTTTGCGAAAGTCACTAAGAGAGAAATGGATTATCTGATTCTTGGAAATGTGCAGGTAGTTCGAGGACTGAGAAAAGGAAAAGATCAGGGAAGAGTTGTACAGGGAAATATTGTGGCTGATCAGAGTAATAAATCTTAAAAGGTAATAAAACGGCTGCAGGCCTATAATACTTTCAGGGTAACAGAAAAACTTCCATTCAAAAAATGGGAGTTTTTCTGTTACCGGAGTATCATATTTGCAAGGTGTGATTTATAAAGTATCTTGACAGAGGTACCGATCCTGTTATACTATTAAATCTGATAAAGGGGAGTAACCTACGTTTGGAAATCTGCGTTTGCAGTGTCGTCAGTACGGTGGAAACATCCGGCGTTGCAGGGAAATGGTGAGACTTTTATTGCATTTTTTGTTATGCAATAAGGGTTTCTTTTTTTATATCATTTTATCAAAAAAATCCTTTATTGCATAAAAAAATTACAGTTGGTGAATATTTGCAAAAAAGGAGGCAAAGGTAATGAAAGAAATTTATCAGCAGACAGCAGGAGAAGTTCTCGAGCGTGTGGAAAGCAGGGAATCAGGGCTTACCGATGAACAGGTCAGACGGTCCAGAGAGAAGTGCGGATGGAATGAGCTTGCAGAAGGAAAGAAAAAAAGTATTTTGCAGATCTTTTTTGAACAGTATAAGGATTTTCTGGTGCTGATCCTGATCGCATCGGCAGTGATATCCGGTATGCTTGGAGATGTGGAAAGTGCAGCAGTTATCGTGATCGTTATTACGATCAATGCGATTTTGGGAACCGTGCAGACCGTAAAGGCTGAGCAGTCTCTGCAGAGTTTAAAGAAGCTTGCCGGTCCGGAGGCAAAAGTATTGCGTGATGGTGTGGCGGTACAGCTTCCGGCAAGAGAACTGGTTGTAGGAGATGTGATCCTTCTTGAAGCAGGTGATATGATCCCTGCGGATGGAAGATTGATTGAAAATGCAAGTCTTAAGGTCGATGAAAGTGCTCTTACCGGAGAAAGTCTTGCGGTTGAAAAGAGTATGGATATTATTTTGGAGGAAGCACCGCTTGGTGATCGGACAAATATGCTGTTTTCCGGAAGCTTTGTCACATATGGGCGTGGCAGAGCGGTTGTAACGAATGTAGGAATGCAGACAGAGGTTGGAAAGATTGCGGGACTTCTGAAATCGACTTCGGAAAAACAGACGCCACTTCAGGCGAATCTGGATGATTTTGGAAAGAAACTTTCCATTCTGATCCTGATATTTTGCGGAATTCTGTTTGCGATCAGTGTATTCCGCGGTGAGAAGATCAGCAGTGCATTTATGTTTGCAGTAGCACTTGCAGTCGCAGCGATTCCGGAAGCTTTAAGCTCCATCGTGACGATCGTCCTTTCTTTCGGGACACAGAAGATGGCAAAGGAGCACGCGATCATTCGTAAGCTCCAGGCTGTGGAAGGTCTTGGAAGCGTTTCTGTTATCTGTTCGGATAAGACCGGAACACTCACGCAGAACAAAATGACAGTAGAGGATTATTATATTGATGGAAAAAGAATCACAGCAGATGCAATTGATGTAGCAGATCCGGCGCAGAGATGTCTTTTGGACTACAGCATTTTATGTAATGATTCAACAAATGAAAATGGAGTGGAGATCGGAGATCCGACGGAAACGGCATTGATCAATCTGGGCAGCCGGTACGGAATCGAGGCTGCAGGTGTAAGAAAGCTTTATCAAAGAGAAGGAGAGCTTCCCTTTGACAGTGACCGTAAGATGATGTCAACGCTTCACAGAATTGATGGTGAGAACCGGATGATTGTAAAAGGTGCGGTTGACCGGCTTCTGGAGCTGACAGACAGAATTTGGACAAAGGACGGAGTTCGGGAAATCACAGAAGCAGATAAAGAAAAGATCCAGCGCCAGAATCAGGAATTTTCAATGGAAGGGTTACGGGTACTGGCATTTACCTATCGTGAAATTCCGGAGAAGCATGTATTGACGACAGAAGATGAGAACCATCTGGTATTTCTTGGTCTGATCGCCATGATGGATCCGCCGAGGGAAGAATCAAAGGCTGCAGTTGCAGAATGTATAAAAGCGGGGATCCGGCCGGTCATGATCACTGGAGATCATAAGATCACAGCAGCTGCAATTGCAAAGAGAATCGGAATTTTACACGATCTGTCGGAGGCCTGCGAGGGTGCTGATATTGAAAATATGAGTGATGAGCAGCTGAAGGAGTTTGTCCCGAATATTTCTGTGTATGCAAGAGTGTCACCGGAGCACAAGATCCGTATTGTCCGTGCATGGCAGGAGAAGGGGATGATCGTGGCAATGACCGGAGACGGTGTGAATGATGCTCCGGCATTGAAGCAGGCAGATATTGGTGTTGCAATGGGAGTGACCGGAACAGAGGTCGCAAAGGATGCTGCAGCAATGGTGCTTACAGATGATAATTTTGCAACAATTGTAAAAGCAGTGGAAAATGGACGAAATTTATATCAGAATATCAAGTATGCGATCCAGTTTCTTCTGTCAGGAAACTTTGGTGCGATCCTGGCAGTTCTTTGTGCATCCCTTGCAGGACTTCCGGTTCCCTTTGCACCGGTACATCTGCTGTTTATCAATCTTTTGACAGACAGCCTTCCGGCGATCGCATTAGGCGTGGAGCCGCACAGCAGTGAGGTGATGAATGAGAAACCAAGATCAGCAGACGAGTCAATACTGACAAAGGATTTTCTTGGTAAAATCGGTCTGGAAGGCCTGGTGATCGGTATGATGACGATGATAGGATTTTTGACAGGATATAACCAGAATGGTGCACTGCTTGGCAGTACCTATGCCTTCGGAACACTTTGTCTGGCACGTTTGTTCCATGGATTCAACTGCAAATCGGATCATCCGGTTATCTTTACAAAACGTTTCTTTAATAATAAATGGCTTCAGGGAGCATTTGCACTTGGGGCAGTACTCATTACCGTTGTACTGACGGTTCCGGGATTTCATCTCCTGTTTAAAGTAGAGACGCTGGATCTGATGCAGCTTGGCTGTGTATATTTGTATGCGTTTGCAAGTCTTCCAATCATTCAGCTGCTTAAATGGATACGTATGAAATTGAAAAAAAGAGAGGAAAAATAGTGGATTTAAGCAAAATATCTATAAAAAAAATCAGGGAGCTTATTGTGTTTACGGCACTTCTTGTAGTTGCCCTATGGAAATTCGATGTGGTGCTCAGCGTGCTAAAAGCAATATGGGGGATTATATTTCCGTTTGTGCTTGGCGGGGCGATCGCTTTTATAACAAATGTGCCAATGAGCTTTTTGGAAAAGAAAATTTTCGGAAGAGTAAAAAAAGAAAATAAGACAGTTGGAAAACTGGCAAGACCGATAAGTCTGCTCCTTACGATCATATTGGCGGTTGGTGTAATCGTACTGGTAATGTTCGGGGTGATTCCGCAGCTTACGCGGACAATGGGAACTCTGATGATGAGTATCGCTGATTTCATTCCGCAGATGCAAGGCTGGATTCGGGAATTTTCCCATAATAACCAGGAAATCATGAAGCTGGTAAATCAGGTGCAGTTTAATCCGGATCAGGCGATCAAGTGGGGAATAAGTCTTCTTGGAAATGGTGCAGGAAATATGATGAATACCACAATGTCAGCAGTGGGTTCCATAGTCAGTGGATTGGCAACCTTTTTTATTGCATTTTCATTTGCCTGCTATGTTCTTTTTCAGAAGGAGAAGCTGCATGTGCAGATCCGAAAAGTATTTTTTGCCTTTCTTCCAAAGAAAAAGGCAGATGCTTTTCTTAAAATTTGTTCTCTGACTTATCGGACATTTGCGAATTTTCTTGCAGGTCAGTGTCTGGAAGCTGTGATCCTCGGCTGTATGTTTGTTGTGATACTGAGTATTTTGAGGATGCCATATGCACTTTTGATCGGAGTTTTGATTGCGTTTACCGCATTGATTCCGATTTTCGGGGCCTTCATCGGGTGTGCGGTGGGAAGCTTTTTGATCTTTATGGTAAATCCGAAACAGGCAATTTTATTTATTATAGTATTTCTGGTGCTGCAGCAGATCGAGGGAAATCTGATCTATCCTCATGTTGTGGGTGAATCCGTAGGACTTCCGTCGATCTGGGTTCTTGCAGCAGTTACGATCGGCGGAAACCTTATGGGAATTGTAGGTATGCTTGTTTTCATTCCGCTGCTTTCCGTGTTCTATACTATCTTTCGGGAATTTGTATATCTGCGCCTGAAAAAAAAGCATATCAAACAGGTGACAAAGACAGAAATAGAGGAATATACGGCGGAGGAAATTGTAAATAGTGACATATCAGAGGGGAAATGATATGATGGACTTGTATTGGGATAGTTAAGAAAATCTTATATTTAAGGGGGGAGTTACTATGTGGTTTGTGTTTGCCTTGCTGTCTGCTGTATTTGCGGCGCTGACCTCCATACTGGCCAAGATAGGTATTGCCGGTGTTAATTCGAATCTTGCAACAGCGATTCGAACGATGGTGGTGCTAGTTATGGCGTGGGGAATGGTTTTCCTCACAAATACCCAGGGCGGGATCGCAGCGATCAGCAAAAAAAGCTGGCTGTTTCTGACCCTTTCAGGTCTGGCAACGGGTGCTTCGTGGTTATGCTATTATCGTGCCCTGCAGATAGGCGATGCATCGAAGGTTGTGCCGATAGACAAGCTGAGTGTCGTGATCACACTGGTACTGGCATTTATTTTTTTGCATGAGAAATTCACAGCAAGATCGATGATGGGATGTATTTTGATCGGTGTGGGAACATTATTGATGGTTTTGTAAAAATGCATAAGAAAACTATATACAAAAGGAGAGTGTTATGAAAACACGAAAGAAAGTTTCAGCAAAGCTGCTGGCGATCATGATTATTGCGGCATTGCTGCTTCCTCTTGCATGGAATGTTCCGGTGGAAGCAGCCGAGGCAAAACAGATCGATGTTTTGTTCAGCCATGATACACATTCGCATTTGAACAGCTTTTCAACCATCGTAGATGGAGAGCAAAAAGAAGTTGGCGGATTTGCAAGGATCAAAACCCTGATCGATGAAAAGAAGCAGGAAAATCCGGACACCCTGGTGCTGGATGGCGGCGATTTTTCCATGGGAACCCTGATCCAGACCGTATACGAAACGGAGGCGGCAGAGCTTCGGATGCTGGGATATCTGGGGTATGATGTGACGACTCTGGGAAATCATGAATATGATTATCGTTCAAAGGGACTGGCAAATATGCTGGAGGCTGCGAAGACTTCTGGTGAGACAGTGCCGGCATTGGTAGTGTGCAACGTGGACTGGGACAGCATGGAGCAGGATGGATTAAGCGATGGTCAGAAGCAGATCCGGTCGGCATTTGAAGCCTACGGTGTGAAGGATTATGTAGTAGTTCAAAAAGGAGATGTAAAGGCTGCGGTAGTCGGTGTGTTCGGTAAGGATGCCCTGGAATGTGCACCGACCTGTGAATTAAAGTTCAAGGATCCGGTTGAGGCCGTAAAACAGACGGTAGAAGAGATCCGAAAAAATGAAAAAGTGGATATGATCGCTTGTGTGTCCCATGGAGGAACCTGGGAGGATGAGAACAAATCGGAGGATGAGATCCTTGCAAAAGAGGTGCCGGATATCGACTTGATCATCAGCGGACATACGCACACAGAGCTGAAAGAGGCAATTCAGCATGGGAACACATATATCGTATCCTGCGGCGAATACGGAAGAAATCTGGGATCACTTTCCATGACACAGAAACAGGACGGACGGTGGGAGCTGACATCCTATGAGCTGATCCCTGTTTCTGAGGATGTAAAACCGGACCAGGCGACACAGGAACAGATCGATGCCCTGATGGATACGGTAGATAAGAATTATCTTGCCGATTTCGGCTATACAAGGGAAGAGGTTCTTGCTGAAAATGATGTTGAATTCAACAGTCTGGAAGAAATGGGCACGAAGCATGAAGAGTTGAATCTTGGTGATATCATGTCCGATGCATACATATATGCAGTGGAAAATTCCGAGTATTATGATGGTGATCCGGTTGATGTAGCCGTTGTTCCAAGCGGAACCGTGCGGGACACATACACAAAGGGCGATATCACAGTAGAGGATGTTTTTAATTCCTTTTCACTGGGGATCGGAAAGGACGGTGTTGCCGGATATCCGCTGATCAGTGCATACCTGACCGGAAAAGAGCTGAAGCTGGTAGCGGAGGTGGACGCTTCTGTATCGGATTTTATGACAACGGCAAGGTTATATTGCAGTGGATTGAATTTTGCATACAATCCACATCGGATGATCCTGAATAAGGTGACGGATTGTTATCTCACCAGGGCAGACGGAGAACGGATCGAAATCCAGGATGATAAGCTGTATCATGTCGTGACAGATCTGTATACCGGCCAGATGCTTGGTTCTGTGATGAAAATGTCCTATGGACTGCTGTCTCTTGAACCGAAGGACAGGGATGGGAATCCCATTGAAAATCTGGAAGATCAGGCGATCATGGAGGATGACAGGGAATTAAAGGCCTGGGATGCGATCGCAAGATATATGCAGTCCTTTGAGGATACAGACAGCGACGGAATTGCCAATGTGCCGGAATATTATGAGACGACACATGGACGTAAGGTTGTGGAGGACAGCAGAAATATCATTGATCTGGTGAAGCAGCCGAATAAGTTTTCGGCAATGATCGCAGGTATTTGTCTGATCTTTATCGTGATCATTGTGCTTGTGGTATTTCTGATCCGAATGATGATCCGCAGGATCAAAGTCAGAAAAGGAAAGAAAAATTCAAAATAAATATACGGCTGAGAAGAAAGCTGTCGCTTTAGCGATTAATAGATTGCAAAGCGACAGCTTTTATTTGAGATGAATTGCAATTTCTTTTGTAAAATTGTAGAATGAAAGAGCTTATGAAAAAGAGTCATGAAAGAGAGAATCGGGAAATGAATGATAAAATCGCAGTCTGTCTTGGAAAGGGCGGACAGAGAGATATGGCGGAAGCCTTTTGCAGGAGGACCGGAGCGCAGCTTCAGGATAAGCCGGGAGATTTTCTGACGGTGCGGTTTGATTCCAGGGGCGTTTCGCTGTCCGGTTTCGGGCTGACCTATCAGGGGGATTTTGTGGAGACGATGCTTCACAGAGTTACCAGAGGCAGACTTCAGCATGAGATGCTGGTGAAGGCGGTGAAGTCAGATAAGGAGGGAAGGAAGGCCATCGATGCTACGGCCGGAATGGGTGAGGATGCCTTTCTTCTGGCAGCCCAGGGCTATGAAGTGACGCTGTACGAGCAGAATCCGGTAATCGCAGTCCTTCTTAAAGATGCCATTCGCCGTGCCAAGAAAAATATGGATCTGAAAGATATTGCCGGTCGTATGAAGGTGATCGAGGGAAACAGTGTAGAAGGTATGTCAAAGCTTCTTGATCCTGTAGACGTGATCTATCTGGATCCCATGTTTCCGGCAAGACAGAAATCCAGCCTGATCAACAAGAAACTTCAATTGATCCAGAAGCTGGAACCACCGTGTTCCGGGGAAAAGGATCTTTTTGATGCAGCTATCAGAGCAAATCCGGATAAGATCATCGTCAAGCGTCCGCTGAAAAGTGAATGTCTTGCCGGCCGGGAGCCGTCTTATACATTGAAGGGGAAGGCAATACGATATGACTGCTATGTATTATAAAGTCAGACACTATCAATACAAAAATCGAATCGGAAATCTTAAGTCTGAAGCTGTAGGCGTGGTAAGCGGGGAAAAACATTTCCCCATATTTCCTGGAAATATGATTTTCAAACCACTGACGAAATCCAAACCATTTTCCACGCCACTGTATGCTTATGCAGAGGTGTTCTGGTCAACGATCATTAATGAATATTTTATGCCTGCGCCCAGGTATGAACTGGCCATCTGTGAAGGGTATGAGGCAGTAAATGAAAAATATCTTGACTACGGAACGGCAGTACCCATGGCCTATAAAGAAGGGGAATCCCTTTTGAATCTTCTGGAGTTTTTCAGGAAATATCCGGATGAAAAGGTAGATATAGATAATTATGTAAACTATTGCCAGATGTTTTATGATTATAGAGATATTTTTGAAGCTGATTTTTTGCAGGAGCATCAGGAAATGGCGGAACAGCTTGCCATGCAGGTACTGATCTCTGTCCTGAAGGGAGACCAGAATTATCATTATGAAAATGTAGCATTTCTCTGTGATAAAGATGGCGGGATCATAAGTCTTGCACCTATGATCGATCATGAATTTTCTACGTATTTTATGTTTCCGGACGATATTTCCCGTCATGTATACTGGCTGATGGAATTAAGCAAATCCATCCGCGGATGGGAAGTCCGGCCTGGGGAATATGATAATTTCAAAGATCCGGAAGAACGGAAACTAATGGAAAAAAGTGCCACCTGTATTCATAAAAATCTCCTCTATATAAAAGAACATTATCCGCAGACAACGGAAGAATTTCTGGATAAAGCAGAAAAACTGAAAACAGCATTGACGGAAGCTTCAGAGGATTTTCTGATCCGGGGAAATACGGAATATCCGGACTGTGCGGATTCCAGTGCCTGGCTGATCGGAAAAGCCCGATACAAGGATAAAGATGAAGAGAAAGCCAGCGCTTATGAGGCGGAATTATACGGAAAGGGGAAAAAGCTTGATTTCCGGGACGTAAGTATCAGTGCAATAAATGAAATAAAAGCTGTGATCAGTCAGATGGAAGAAGTTTTGAGAAAGAGAGAATAAACAAATGGAACAAACAAAAACAATATTAAAAAAAACCTGGGTGGTGGCAGCGCTTGCCTGCGTCTGCTGTCTTCTCTGGGGGAGTGCGATCCCGCTGATCAAGACAGGATACCGTCTGATGCAGATGGATTCTGCAGATACGGCAAGTCAGATCGTTTTTGCAGGAGTGCGTTTTGCACTGGCAGGAATCCTTGTACTGATTTTTGCATCTTTGCGTGAGCGCAGGGTTCTGCTTCCGGATCGAACTGTTCTGAAATATGCGGTGCCGGTATGTATGGCTCAGACGGTATGTCAGTATTTCTTCTTTTATATAGGTGTGGCACATACCTCCGGTGTAAAAGGCGCTATTATCACAGGTCTTGGGAATTTTATTGCGATCCTGCTGTCCTGCCTTGTTTTTCACAAGGAAAAAATGACCGGGCGAAAGATGCTTGGCTGTATCCTGGGTTTTGCCGGCGTGGTCGTGATCAATCTCATGGGAAATTCTCTGGATGCAGGTTTTAGGCTTACAGGAGAAGGATTTATTCTGATCGCGCAGTTTTCTTACGGAATGTCCACGGTGCTGATCAATATTTTTTCCAGAAAGGTATCTCCGGTGGTACTCAGCGGAACGCAGTTTACCATGGGCGGGATCATTCTGTTCCTGATCGGAAAAGGGATGGGAGGACATTTCGGAGTGGTAAATGCCGCCGGTATTGGGATTATCTTTTATCTGGCAATGGTGTCTGCGGTGGCCTATACACTGTGGTCAGTGTTGCTTGCCTGGAATGATGTATCCAGGGTAGCGATCTTTGGCTTTGTAAATCCTTTGTTCAGTGTGATACTGTCTGCACTGGTTCTGGGAGAGGTACGTCAGGCATTTAATATGGGAAGTCTCATCGCACTGTTTCTTGTCTGTGTGGGAATTTATGTGGTAAATCAAAAAAAATCTTCATAAGTGGTATTGCAGTTATTGTCCCCAGGCAATATTTTTTGAAGCGTGTTGCTGAGAACGGAGTAAACAGTAACGGTCGCAGAATGAACAGTAACGATGCCGGAGTTTTGAAAATTGATTTCAATACGGCATTGTGTTAAAATAGCTCCATAAAAAGTGTGAACATAAAAATCCATGCCGGAATAACTGCAGGATCCGGAAGCAGATCCGGCACCGGACAGTAAGGAGGAAAAATATGGAATTTCAGAAACTGATCGAAGAGAGAAGGACCATCCGTAAATACAGCCCGGAGAGCAGGATCACAAAAGAAGATCTTCTTGCAGTGATCCGGGCCGCTCAGGAAGCACCCAGCTGGAAAAACTCCCAGACCGGAAGATATTATTGTGTAATGTCCGAAGAGATGGTGGAGAAGGTCAGCAGAGAATGTCTGCCGGAAATGAACCAGGCAAAAGCAGAGAATGCCTCCCTGATCGTTACAACCTTTGTACATAACCATGCCGGATTTCAGAAAGACGGAACACCGGATAATGAACTCGGAAACGGCTGGGGCTGCTATGATCTGGGACTTCAGAACGAGAATCTGATCCTGAAGGCAAAGGAGCTTGGATATGGAACCCTGATCATGGGACTTCGTGCTGGAGACAAGCTCCGTGAGATCCTTTCCATTCCGGAAACAGAAACGGTAATGGCAGTGATCGCCATCGGAAAAGCAGCTGAAGAGCCTGCAAGACCGAAACGTAAAGATGTGGAAGATATTGTGAGATTTTATTAAATAATAGAAGAAATGCCCGGTACATATCAAAATGTTCGGGCATTTTTTAATGGAAATTAAAGAGCAAAATGGTCTGAAAAGGATTGCCTGGAGGAGTGAATTCTGTTATCCTGTAAGAAAACAGCTGTGACAACATGGAAGGGTTTTGAAAAGCAGAGTTTGGGAGAAGCAAAAAGCAATACAGTAAAAGCAAGGGAGGTTTTTAACCAATATGCAGATCATACATGAAAATGAATACGAAGAAACCATGAAAAATATCGTAACGCCATATCTTCTGTCTCACAGAAGGGAACTTTATGTACCGGGTGCGGATTATCCGTTTCGTAACGAAAGCAAACGGATCACAGGTAAGATCCATATGCTGCAGTATCTGTCTGATATTGATATGCCTAAAGGTGTGGTAGTCATCAGCCACGGATTCACAGAATCAGCAGTAAAATATGATGAAGTGGCCTATTATTTTCTTAAGGAAGGCTATCATGTATATATTCCGGAGCATTGCGGCCATGGCCGCAGCTATCGTCTTACCGCAGACCCGTCTCTGGTCCACATCGATACATGGCGAAGATATATCCGCGATTTTCTGAAAGCATGCCGCTACATAAAGAAAGCACATCCGAATCTGTCACTTAACTTGTATGCACATTCCATGGGAGGCGCCATTGGCGGTATTGCGGCAGCCTGGGAGCCGGACTGGTTTCACAAGGTGATCCTTTCTTCTCCGATGATCCGTCCTCTTACAGATAATGTTCCGTGGCCGGCAGCCACTGGCATAGCTCTGGAGAAATGCATTTTCGGAAAAGATGAGGAATATGTAGCTGGCCGAAAGCCTTACGATGGCAGCGGTTCTTTTGAGACAAGCTCCGCAACATCAAAACCAAGATACGAGAGATACAAAAATCTCCGTGCAGAACATAAGGAGCTCCAGACCTGGTCTCCATCCTACGGCTGGCTCTGGGCTTCTGCAGAAATGAGCTGGTATCTGCGTCTCTATGGATGGAAAAAATATACGGCACCAATGCTGCTCATCCAGGCCCAGACTGAAGATCTGGTATCTGTCCGCGCCCTGAAAAATTTTGCCGGAAAGATCAATCACCAGGGAAAAACAAGCTGTGATTATATCCATATGATCGGAACAAAGCATGAGATCTATGGAAGCAGAGGTAAGATCCTGGAGAAATACTGGGGATATATATTTACATTCCTGGACGATACGGAAAATGATATTGATCACAGATAAGTATTTTTACTACAGGTGTATCACATATTTAACAACAGGATTGGCAGCTTTTATTTACTTTCTTTCTTTATCATAGTAAAATTATAAAGCTTTTCTCTTATACATTCGACAGAAAATGTGATATAATCTAACGAATCGTCTTTTTTTGTACAGACAAACGTACAATCTAAAAAGACAAAATTAAATAAGGGAAGGATTATAGAATGTTATCTGTTATTGAATCAGTGAATGCTGCTGTAAACAATTTTATCTGGGGCGTTCCTGCGATGATCTGTATTATTGGTGTAGGTCTTTATTTAAGTATCCGCACGAATTTTCTCCAGATTCGGAAATTTCCCTATGCCATCAGGGTCACTATCGGACGTATGCTTCGGAAAAGAGAAGCTTCCGATGGAAGTCTGACACCGTTTCAGGCTGTTTGTACGGCGTTAGCTGCTACCGTGGGAACGGGAAATATTGCAGGTGTGGCAGGTGCTATCGCCATCGGAGGACCGGGAGCCGTATTCTGGATGTGGATTTCTGCACTTCTTGGAATGTGTACAAAGTTTTCCGAGGTAACACTTGCGGTACATTTCCGCGAAACCAATGCCAACGGAGATCTGGTTGGAGGACCAATGTATTACATTAAGAATGGTCTGAAAAAACACTGGCACTGGCTGGCATATCTGTTTTCAGCTTTCGGTGTGCTTACTGTTTTTGGAACCGGAAACGCAACACAGGTCAATACTATCACAACTGCTATTGATTCTGCGCTGATCAATTACAATGTGGTCACTGCAGATAATACTTCCGCAGTGAATCTTGTTATGGGAATCATTCTTGCAGTACTTGTAGGACTTATCCTGCTTGGCGGAATCAAAAGGATCGGTCAGGTTACAGAAAAGCTGGTACCGTTTATGGCACTGTTTTATATTATTCTTGCGATCGGTGTAGTTATCATCAACTGGAAAAACGTTCCGGGTGTTTTCAGCTCTATCATCAGAGGAGCATTTAATCCAGCATCTGTGACAGGCGGCGTAGTAGGAAGCTTTTTCATGAGTATGAAAAAAGGTGTTTCCAGAGGTATTTTTTCCAATGAGGCAGGTCTTGGTACCGGTTCCATCGCACATGCCTGTGCAGACACCAGAAAACCTGTAAAACAGGGATTTTTCGGGATCTTTGAGGTATTCACGGACACGATCGTGATCTGTACGCTGACAGCGCTTGTCATCCTCTGCAGCGGGGTGCCGGTTGGTTATGGCGCAGCAGCAGGAGCGGAGCTTACCATCAGCGGTTTTACCAGTACATACGGAAACTGGGTTTCCATCTTTACAGCAGTTGCCATGTGCTGCTTCGCATTTTCCACTATCATTGGATGGGGACTTTACGGAGCCAGATGTGCGGAGTTCCTTTTTAAGGAAAAAGCTATCAGACCTTTTATGGTACTGTACTCTCTGGTAGCGATCATCGGCGCAACTGTTGACCTTGGACTTCTCTGGAGTATCGCAGAGACCTTCAACGGTCTGATGGCGATCCCTAACCTTATCGCAGTATTCCTGCTTTCCGGTGTGGTTGTAAAGCTTGTGAAGGAGTACTTCGCCGGAGAAGGAAAGAACGCCTGAAGGAGTTTTTGAAAAAAAAACTTGACTATCAAAACAAACAGAGTTAGAATTGGTTTAGCTCATTAAAGAGTTAACACATAACAGAAGTAAATTCCATGAAGGGAATCAGTAAAGACAGAGGAACCGTCTTCAGAGAGCTGTGACTGGTGTGATGCAGCGTCGGAACTGCCTTGAATATCATCCCTGAGAAGGAAAGCCGAAAGTTTCAGACAAGTAAGTAGGTTTTCACGGGTGCTTCCCGTTACAGAAGTCGCGTATGCCGGTACGTTGCAGAATCGTGCTTGTTTCAATGGAGAAACAGGGTGGTTGCGGAATCTTATATCCGTCCCTGAAAGGGGACGGATTTTTTTTATCCAAAAACATTTTAAACCACGGGGTAAGGATCTGAAACCGGAAAAATATACAAAAGGGGAAAGAGTATGAAAGTGTACAAAAAACTCATGAACGCACTTGCAGCAGTAGAAAAAATCGTACTGGTCATTTCCACACTGCTGATCCTTGTGCTGACTGTGGGAAATGTATTTTCCCGTAAGGTCATCCATCGCTCATGGTCTTTTACAGAAGAGCTTGTTGTAGCGGTGTTTGTTCTCATCACACTTCTGGCAGCAGCACTTGCCTGCCGTGAAAAGGGAGGACTGGTAAGTCTGACACTGGTTACGGACCGTCTTCCGAAAAAACTGGAAAAACCATCTGTGATCCTGATCACGGTCCTGTGCATTGTTTTTTCCGCAATTTTATTTAAGTATGGAATGGACAAAGTTCTTACACAGCTGGTAAACGGCAAGAGAACTTTCGTACTGAACTGGCCGGAGTGGATCTTCTGGTCCTTCGTGCCGATCGGAGCAGGCTGCATGATCCTTCATTTTATTGAGTACTGCCTGGACTTCTGCCTGAAAAAAGATGATGAAAAGGAGGACAAATAAATGATCAGTGCAATCTTATTTATCTCCTTCTTTGTTTTCCTGATCCTGGGACTTCCCATTGCGATCTGCTTAGGTCTGTCATCTGTATGTGCCATCCTTTATTCCGGCACATCTCTGACGATCGTAGCTACAAATATGTACTCCGGAATCAGTAAATTCCTGCTTCTTGCTATCCCGTTCTTTGTTCTGTCCGGAAACATTATGGCAAAAGCCGGTATTTCAAAACGACTGATCAACTTCGTAGATACCTGCGTAGGACATAAAAAGGGCGGTATCGCCATTGTATGTGTTATCGTAGCCTGCTTCTTCGGAGCGATCTCCGGTTCCGGTCCTGCAACTGTTGCGGCACTTGGAGCAGTTCTGATCCCGGCTATGGTTGAGCAGGGCGGTTTCTCCGCACCGTTTTCCACGGCATTGATGGCAACTTCCAGTTCCATCGCCATTGTCATACCGCCGAGTATCGCATTCGTTGTATATGCTTCCATCACAGGCGTATCTATTGCAGATATGTTTATGGCTGGTATCGTTCCGGGACTTCTGATGGGTGTTGCTCTTGTGATCATCGTTATGATCGAGGCAAAGAAACATAATATTCAGCCATCCCGTGAAAAAGCTTCCGCAAAAGAGCGCTGGGATACATTTAAAGATGCATTCTGGGGATTCCTGATGCCGGTTATCATCCTCGGAGGAATTTACGGTGGTATCTTTACACCAACTGAGGCCGCAGCCGTATCTGTTGTTTACGGTCTGTTTGTTGGTATGGTGATCTACCGTGAGGTTAAACTCAAAGATTTGTTTGACATTCTTGTGGATTCTGCAAAGACAACCGGTGGAATCATGCTGATCGTAGCGAGTGCTTCTCTGTTCTCTTTTGTATGTACCAAGTTTGGTATTGCAAATGCGGCATCTGAGCTTCTTGCCGGCATTGCACATAATCAGTTTACCTTCCTTCTGATCGTAAACATCATTTTCCTGATCGCAGGATGCTTCATTGATGCAAACTCTGCGATGTACATTTTTGTACCGATCATGCTTCCGGTATGTAAGGCTCTGGGCTATGATGTGGTAGCATTCGGTGTTATGGCAACAGTTAACCTTGCGATCGGACAGGTAACACCTCCGGTAGGTGTAAATCTTTTCGTTGCCATCAGTATCAAGATCAAAAAAGGTCTGGAGGTTACTCTTCAGCAGATCTCCAGAGCAGTTATGCCGATGATCGCTGCATCCGTTGCAGTTCTTCTGATCATCACTTATATTCCGGCTGTTTCCACAGCTCTTCCGAAGGCTCTTGCAAAAGAGGGCTCCTATACAGGAGACCAGTCTTCTGATACAGAAAGCCAGAGTTCCAAGGATTCCGGAGACGGAAGTGATTCCTTTAATACCATCGCTGATTACAGTGATCTTGACTGGCCGGAGATGACATGGAACTTTGCATGCTCTACAACTGAAACAAGTACCTGGGCTGACGGAGGACGTAAGTTTGGTGAGCTTATGGAAAAAGCAACCGGCGGAAAAGTCAAGGTTAATATTTACGCAGCAGATCAGCTGACAAACGGAAATCAGTCCGAGGGAATCCAGGCACTGATGAACGGAGACCCGGTACAGATCTCCATGCATTCCAATCTGATCTACTCTGCATTTGACCCGAGATTCAATGTAGTATCCCTGCCGTTTATCTATGATTCCTACGATGACGCAGATGCAAAATTTGACGGTGAGGCCGGAGAAAAGCTGAAAGAGATCCTTGGTGAGTACGGACTTCATTGTATGGGAATCGCAGAGAACGGTTTCCGTGAGCTGACAAACAGCAAGCATGAAGTAAAAACAGTAGACGACATGAAGAACCTGAAGGTTCGTGTGGCCGGTTCCAATCTTCTCATGGAATGTTATAAGAGATGGGGGGCAGATGCCACAAACATGAACTGGTCCGAAACATACACAGCACTTCAGCAGAATACGGTAGAGGGTGAGGAGAACCCGTTGCCTGCGATCGACGCAGCCAGTGTACAGGAGGTACAGCCGTACTGCTCCATGTGGGATGCAATCTATGATTGTCTGTTCTTCTGTATCAACCAGGATATCTATGACAGCCTGACACCGGAACAGCAGCAGGTTGTTGATGAGGCAGGCCAGAAGGCTGTTGAGTATGAGCGTTATATCAACCGTTCCGGCGATGAGGAGATCATGAGCCGCTGGGAGAAGAGCAACGGTGTGACCTTTACAAAGAAAGAGGATATGGATATCGATTCCTTCAAGAAAGCAGTAGACGGAATCGACGACTGGTTTGTAAATGAGCTTAAGAGTGCAGGCTATGACGATGCACAGGATCTTGTAGATCTGTTTACAGAGGATTCGGTAGATACCGTGGAGGATTACAGTGATCTGAACTGGCCTGAGACAACCTGGAACTTTGCATGCTCCACAACAGAGACAAGTACCTGGGCTGATGGAGGACGTAAGTTCGGTGAACTCATGGAAAAGGCTACCGGAGGAAAGGTCAAGGTTAACATTTACGCAGCGGATCAGCTGACAAACGGAAATCAGTCCGAGGGAATCCAGGCATTGATGAACGGAGACCCGGTACAGATCTCCATGCATTCCAATCTGATCTATTCTGCATTTGATCCACGCTTCAATGTGGTATCCCTGCCGTTCATCTATGATTCCTATGATGATGCAGATGCGAAGTTTGACGGAGAGGCTGGAGATAAGCTGAAGGAAATCCTTAACGGCTACGGACTCCACTGCATGGGTATTGCAGAGAACGGATTCCGTGAATTGACAAACAGCAAGCATGAGGTAAAATCTGTAGATGATATGAAGAATCTGAAGGTTCGTGTAGCCGGCTCTAATCTTCTTATGGAGTGTTATAAGAGATGGGGCGCAGATGCCACAAATATGAACTGGTCCGAGACCTACACGGCACTTCAGCAGAATACGGTAGAGGGCGAGGAGAATCCGTTGCCCGCCATCGATGCAGCCAGTGTACAGGAGGTACAGCCATATTGCTCCATGTGGGATGCAATCTATGACTGCCTGTTCTTCTGCATCAACCAGGATATTTATGATGCGCTGACACCGGAGCAGCAGGCTGTTGTTGACGAGTGTGGCCAGAAAGCTGTTGAATATGAGCGTTACATCAACCGTTCCAGTGATGATGAGATCAAAGCACGCTGGGCAGACAAAAATGGTGTGACCTTCACAGAGAAAAAGGACATGGATATCGATTCCTTTAAGAAAGCAGTAGACGGTGTAGATGACTGGTTTGTTCAGGAACTGAAAAAACAGGGCTATGATGATGGTCAGGATCTGGTAGATCTGTTTACAAAGTAGTCTTCATACATGTTTATAAAAAAATAAAATAGCCGGAAAGAGGCAGTTCTGAGAGAATTTTTCAGGACCGCCTCTTTTCTTTGTGGAAAAAAGATTATATACTGATAGCAGTCCGGCATTTGTCGGGCGGGAGATTGTTGAAATATGGACGGAACATAAGTAAAGGAAGAAATATGATAAAGATCGATCTGATAACCGGGTTTCTCGGATCCGGAAAGACAACATTTATAAAAAAATATGCCTCCTATCTTCTGAAAAAAGGTATGAACATCGGGATCCTGGAAAATGATTTCGGGGCAGTGAATGTGGATATGATGCTGCTTCAGGATCTGATGGGTGACAACTGTGAGTTGGAGATGGTTTCTGGCGGTTGTGATGCGGACTGTCACAGACGGCGATTTAAGACGAAGCTGATCGCTATGGGAATGTGCGGTTACGACCGTGTCATCGTAGAACCATCCGGAATCTTTGATGTGGATGAGTTCTTTGACGCCCTTCATGAGGAACCGCTGGATAAATGGTACGAGATCGGAAATGTGATCGCCATTGTGGATGCGAAGCTGGCAAAGGATCTTTCCGCGGAAGCTGATTATCTGCTGGCTTCTGAGGTGGCAGATGCAGGCTGTGTATTACTGAGCAGGAGCCAGGAAGCCACGGTGGAAGAGATCAGCAGCACAAAAGAGCATCTCAACCGTGCACTTGGCCAGATCCAGTGCAGGCGCTGTCTGGACAGTGAGATCCTCACCGGAAACTGGAATGATCTCACGGACACAGACCTGGAAAAGATCCTGAATTGTGGGTATGTGTCAGAAGCTTATGTGAAGGAATCCTATGCGGAAGGCGGTGGATTTGATTCTCTGTTTTTTATGAACGTTCATAAAAGTGAGGAGAAACTCTATGAAACTGCAGAAAGGATCCTGAATGATCCATCCTGCGGAGATGTTTTTCGCGTAAAAGGTTTTCTCAGAAAAGAAGATGGACAGTGGCTGGAGCTGAATGCTACCCGCCATGAGATCTGCATCCGGCCAGCAAAGCTGGGACAGGCGATCATGATCGTTATTGGAGAGAAACTGAATAAAGAGGTAATTGATGGATACTGGAAATAATACTGCAGAAAAAACAGCACCGGAGAGATATGTCTCAGAGAAGGCATTTGAAGAGCTGCCAGATACATTTCAGAAGCTTGCAGAGCTGCTTGGAGAAGATCAGTTTGAACTGGTGGCAGTGAATGATGAGAAAGGCCCGCAGGATCAGAAAGCAGCTTCAGAGAGTGCTTTTTCGGAAGCAATTGCGGAAAAGTCCGATGACAATATATACAAAGTGGATTCTTATGTAAAAAACGGAGAAATCCGCCTTGTGTATCTTATGAATGATGCGGTAGAAAGCTTTCTTGTTTTTGGAAATGCCCGTATGACAGGTGTATACAAACCGGATTACGAGGGCGAGATCCTGGCAGATTTAAGCCGGCAGGGCAGAGAATATATCCTTGTGGTTCACCAGGATGATTCGGTGGTGACTTTGTTTTTTGAAACCCTGTCTCTGGAAAAATATCTCTACGATTACAGCCGGATCGGTCATTTCTGGATAGAAGGGTATGAATATTTACGGCAGCTGGAATATCGCCTGGCAATCCTCCGCGACAAATATGATTATATAGGCGGGGACAGCTGCAACGCTCTGGAGGAGAAGCTTTCTGTACTGGTGGAATTTCCGCCATTGAATTACTGCTGTTATCCGTCTGTTCCGGAAAAGTATATTGTTCCCAGGGAAAATCCGTGGATTCCCTCGGAAAAGGCAATTGAGGTAATGGGAGAGATCGCAAGGCAGGCAGGAGACCGTACCTTTGTCAGGTGGCTTGAAATTTACCGGAAACTTCCGTTTAAATGGGTAGCACGGAAACTGGCAGGAATGCTTCACCGTACAAAACACATTCAGGTAACGATGTGCCTTTCCGAAAAGCTGAGGGAAGCGTCATCAGGATATGGGGATCGGTCTTTTGGAAAAGAAGCTGACGAAGAAATTAAAGTTCTTACGGAAAAAGCCAGTGCAAAACAGGCAGAGCTGAAAAAGCAGGGCATCGGATCCGAAGTATTCAGAGAAGAACCGTTTACCATTGCCAGAGATTCTCTGGGATTTAAGGTTTATCTCATGAAATGGAACAAAGGAAGAAAAGACTGTACCGTTGAAATTGAAGAAATATGACGAAATATATATAGATCCGCAGAGAATATCTGTGAAGTGTTTTTGCCCGGCAGGGATTGCTTTTTTAAAAACACTGGGGTATAATCTAACGGAAAGAGTTAAGAACAGCCCTTTGATAAGAAAGGAGATTTTTAAAATGAAAGTAACACATATTACAGATATCGATAAATTTTTTGAGGTAATTGACAGCTGCAAAGGCAGAGTAGAGCTTGTAACAGGAGAGGGAGACAGACTGAACCTGAAATCCAAGCTTTCCCAGTATGTATCTCTTGCAAACATCTTTTCCGCCGGGGAAATTCCGGAACTTGAGATCGTTGCAGCAGAGAAAGAGGATATCGACAAGCTTATGAACTTTATGATCAACGGCTGATAGGAAGAACGATTTTCAGGGATGTGAGCTTTTCACATCCCTCTATTAATCTGAATATAAAGCAGAATATGAATGTCTGTTTTGTAAAATGGATATAATGACAGCAGATACAGAAACAGATAGTTTTTCTCTGTCATCATGATCATAACAGGATACAACCAGGGGGTATAATACTTCCTGGTCAAACTACGTTAAAAGGAGTGTATACAAAATGGTTAAAATTGATATTATCTCCGGTTTCCTTGGTGCCGGAAAAACAACTCTGATCAAAAAACTTCTGAAGGACGGATTTCAGGGTGAGCAGGTAGTTCTGATCGAGAACGAGTTCGGTGAGATCGGTATTGACGGCGGATTTCTGAAAGAGGCTGGGATTCAGATCCGTGAGATGAATTCCGGATGTATCTGCTGCTCTCTGGTAGGAGATTTCGGAACATCCCTGAAAGAGGTTGTTACCAAATACAATCCGGACAGGATCCTGATCGAGCCATCAGGAGTTGGTAAGCTTTCTGACGTTATCAAGGCTGTACAGGGTGTTCAGGACGAGGTTGACATTAAACTGAACAGCTATACAACTGTTGTTGATGCAAAAAAATGCAAAATGTATATGAAGAACTTCGGTGAGTTCTTTGATAACCAGATCCAGTATGCAGGTGCCATCATCATGAGCCGTACCGATATTGCAAGTGAGAAAAAGGTTCAGGAGTCTCTGGAGCTTCTCCGTAGCCTGAATAAGGATGCTGCTATCATCACGACTCCGATTGAGAATCTTGATGGTAAGAAACTGGTAGAGGTTATGGAGCATCCGGTATCCCTGGAGCAGGAGATGCTTGAGGAAGAGCATGAGCATCATCACCACCATGACGGAGAGTGCGGCTGCGGACATGATCATGAAGAGCATGAGCATCATCACCACGACGGAGAGTGCGGCTGCGGACATGATCATGAAGAGCATGAGCATCATCATCACCACGACGGAGAGTGCGGCTGCGGACATGATCATGAAGAGCATGAGCACCACCATCATGACGGAGAGTGTGGCTGTGGACATGACCACCACCATCATCATGCAGATGAGGTCTTCACAAGCTGGGGCCGTGAGACGATTAAGAAATTCACACGTGAGGGACTTGAGAAGATCCTTGAGGCACTTTCCGAGTCTGACAAATATGGTATCATTCTCCGTGCAAAAGGAATGCTTCCGGCAGAGGACGGAACATGGATCTATTTTGATATGGTTCCGGAAGAAACCGAGATCCGTGAGGGCGCACCAGAATATACAGGCCGTCTGTGCGTGATCGGTTCCAAACTTGACGAGCATGCTCTGGAAGAGCTTTTCGGGATCGCATAAAGCATATGATAAAATAAATGTCCGTTTTGACGCAAAACCAAAGCGGAATACAGATATAGATTGTTACAGAAAGGAAACAGATACTGTACATTAAATCGTACAGTATCTGACAGGATGGATTTATGGAAGAGACCAGAGTACCCGTTTATCTGATCACAGGTTTTCTGGAAAGCGGCAAGACCTCTTTCCTGAGCTTTACCCTGCAGCAGGATTACTTTCAGATCGATGGAAAAACACTTCTGATCCTTTGCGAAGAAGGTGAGGAAGAATATGATGAGGAAGCACTGAAACAGTGCAATACCGTTGTGGAGATCATTGACAGCGAGGAAGAGCTTACACCGGAACGACTTGCGGCAATGGAAATCCTGCATCAGCCGGAGCGGGTGATCATTGAGTACAATGGCATGTGGCTGGTAAGTAAATTTGAAGAGATGGAAAAACCGGAAGGCTGGGGCGTGGAGCAGCATATCACCTGTGTGGATGCAAGCACATTCCAGGTTTATATGGCGAATATGAAGTCCCTTTTTATGGACATGGTCCGCAATGCTGATATGGTTATCTTTAACCGCTGCCAGGAGAATGATCCGCTTCCTTCTTACAGAAGAAGCATCAAGGTGGTGAACCAGCGTGCGGAGATTATTTTTGAGGATGAAGAAGGCGAGCTTGGTGATCTTTTTGAGGATGAGATGCCATTTGATATTGATGCGCCGGTGATCGATATTCTTCCGGAGGATTATGGTATCTGGTTTGTGGATTCCATGGATCATCCGGACCGCTATGTCGGAAAAACCGTTCACTTTAAAGCACGTGCCCTGAAGCCGCGTGGAATGGGAAGTAAATTCTTTGTTCCCGGAAGAACAGCCATGACATGCTGTGCAGATGATACCACATTCCTTGGTTATATTTGCAAGAGCGCTTTTGCTCCGAAGATCGCAGAAGGCCAGTGGGTGGATGTTACCGCGAAGGTTGCGTTTGAGAAGAGAATGGAATATCAGGGAGAGGGAATCGTACTTTACGCAGAGCATGTGGAAGTTTGCGAGCCACTTGCTGATGAGATGGTATATTTCAACTGATACGATCAGAGCATTTGTATGCCTTAAGGCATAAGAAGGCCTGGCATTGAAACAGGTAAATTACAGCTGAGGAGTTTTTATGTATTTAATTGCAGGTTTGGGAAATCCGGGAAAGCAGTATGAGGCTACACGCCACAACATGGGCTTTGACACCGTTGACTGTCTTGTGGAGAAGAATAATATCCCGCAGGGTGGCGTAAAATTTAATGCCATGTATGGAAAAGGTATCATCGGCGGTGAAAAAGCTATTCTGATGAAACCGCTTTCCTATATGAATTTAAGCGGTGGTCCGATCCAGGAGATGTCCGGCTATTTCAAGATCGATCCGGAGACAGAGCTGATCGTGATCTACGATGATATTGATCTGGAGCCTGGACAGCTTCGTATTCGCAAAAAAGGCAGTGCGGGCGGACATAACGGGATAAAGGATATCATCCGCCGTCTTGGAACTGAAAAATTTATCCGTATCCGTGTTGGTGTCGGTGCGAAACCGAAAGACTGGGATCTGGCAGATTTTGTGCTGGGGCATTTTTCGGACAGTGACCGCAAGCTTGTGGATGAAGGGATCAATGATGCGGCAGAGGCTGTGGAGATGATCCTGTCCGAGGGCGTAGATGCGGCGATGAATAAGTATAACAGGAAAAAGCCTAAGAATTGAGGTTTGTATGGAAGCATTTTTGCAGCCTCTGCAGGGTCTTGCAGAGTTTGGGGAAATAAAAAAGCGTTGTGGCGCAAACTGCGGAATTCTTAACGTTTCCGGATGCATGGAGTCCCAGAAGGTCCATCTGATGTATGGACTTTCCGGGCTTTTTCCATATCATCTGATCCTTGCGGATGATGAGCGTAATGCAAAGGAAATCTATGAGGATTACCGCTTCTATGACAAAAATGTATATTTTTATCCGGCAAAGGATCTTCTGTTTTTTCAGGCAGATATTCACGGAAATCTTCTGATCCGGCAGCGGATGCGTGTGATCCGGGCACTTCTGGAACAGGAAGAAGTGACCGTTGTTACCAGTATTGACGGATGTATGGATTTCCTGATGCCGCTGGAAAAGATCAGAAGCAGGCTTCTTCATTTTAAAAGTGACAGTGTGATCGATTTGGATCAGCTGAAGGAAGAGCTGGTAGAGCTGGGATATGAACGCACCGGTCAGGTAGAGCTTCCGGGGCAGTTTTCTGTGCGTGGAGGAATCATTGATATCTATCCGCTGACAGAGGATAATCCCTGGCGTATCGAATTGTGGGATGATGAGGTGGATTCTATCCGAAGCTTTGATGCGGAAAGCCAGAGATCCCTGGAAAATGTAGATGAAATTACGATCTATCCGGCCGCGGAAAAGATGGACGGAGAGGATATGGTATCCTTTCTGGATTATTTTCCGGAAGAAAAAACACTGGTGTTTCTGGATGAACTGAACCACCTGGCAGAAAACGGCGAGGGTGTGGAGGAAGAGTACCGTCAGAGTCGTATGCACAGAGAGGAAAAAGGCGAGGCAAATCTTCCGGAGCAGTGGCTATGTGGTTTTCAGGAACTGCAGAAGAAGCTGAACAGACGGAATTGTGTGGCTGTATCCGCACTCTCTCCCAGACGTTCCGGATGGAAGATCAATGAGGAATTTGATCTTACGGTGAAGTCTGTAGATTCTTATAACAGCAGCTTTGAGCTTCTGGTAAAGGATCTCCTTCAGTATAAGAGGCAGGGATACCGAATCGCACTGCTCTCCGGTTCCAGGACCAGGGCGGAGCGTCTGGCAAAAGATCTTTCAGAGGAAGGTCTGAATGCTTTTTACAGCCAGGACATGGATCGTATCATCAGTCCCGGAGAGATCATGGTGGTCTATGGTCATGCAAGACGTGGCTTCCAGTATCCGCTGATCAAATTTGCAGTGATGACGGAAACCGATATTTTCGGCAAAGAGCAGAAGAAGCGCAAAAAAAAGAAAAAGTACAGCGGAAACCGGATCCAGGATTTTGCAGAGCTTTCCATTGGAGATCTTGTTGTTCATGAAAAGCATGGACTGGGTATTTATCGTGGAATCGAAAAGGTAGAGGTTGACCGTGTTGTGAAGGATTACATCAAGATCGAATACCGGGGCGGCAGTAATCTCTATATTCTGGCAACCCAGCTGGATGTTTTGCAGAAATATTCCGGATCCTCTGAAAATGCAAAAACGCCCAAGCTGAACAAGCTTGGCGGTCAGGAGTGGAATAAGACCAAGAGTCGTGTTAAGGGTGCGGTAAAAAATATCGCAAAAGAGCTGGTAGAGCTTTATGCAGTACGCCAGGAGAAAGAGGGATATGTCTGCGGACCAGATACCGTATGGCAGAAGGAATTTGAGGAGATGTTTCCCTATGAGGAGACAGAGGATCAGCTGGCAGCCATTGAAGATACCAAGAGAGACATGGAAAGCACCAGGATCATGGATCGTCTTGTGTGTGGTGACGTTGGTTACGGAAAGACGGAGGTTGCTTTAAGAGCTGCGTTTAAGGCAGTACAGGAAAGCCGGCAGGTGGTTTATCTTGTCCCTACCACCATTCTTGCACAGCAGCATTACAATACCTTTGTACAGCGTATGAAAGAATTTCCGGTAAAGGTGGAACTTCTCTGTCGTTTCCGGACATCTGCCCAGCAGAAAAAGGCCATCGAAGGGATCAAAAAGGGGCAGGTAGATATTGTGATCGGCACCCACAGAGTTCTTTCAAAAGATGTGGAATTTAAAAATCTTGGTCTTCTGATCATTGATGAGGAGCAGCGCTTCGGTGTTACTCACAAGGAGAAGATCAAGCAGATGAAAAAAGATGTGGATGTACTGACGCTGACAGCAACGCCAATTCCGAGAACCCTTCATATGAGTCTCATCGGTATCCGTGATATGAGCGTTCTGGAAGAGCCGCCGATGGATCGTGTGCCAATCCAGACATACGTTATGGAGTACGATGAGGAGACTGTTCGGGAAGCCATCCGCAGGGAGCTTCGCCGGGGTGGACAGGTGTATTACGTATATAATCGAGTCAATGACATTGCCGAAGTAGCCCTTCGGATATCCAGACTTGTGCCGGAGGCCAGAGTGGATTTTGCACATGGACAGATGAGTCAGAGGGAACTGGAGCAGGTAATGTATGATTTTATCAACGGAGATGTGGATGTGCTGGTTTCTACCACTATCATTGAAACAGGACTGGATATTTCCAACGTAAACACCATGATCATCCATGATTCGGACAGATATGGCCTTTCCCAGCTTTATCAGCTACGTGGGCGTGTAGGACGTTCCAACAGGACTGCTTATGCATTCCTGATGTATACCAAAAACAAGATGCTCCAGGAAACCGCAGAGAAACGGCTCAGTGCCATGCGGGAGTATTCAGACCTTGGAAGCGGTTTTAAGATAGCTATGAAGGATCTGGAGCTTCGCGGAGCAGGAAATCTTCTTGGTGCTCAGCAGCACGGGCATATGAACGCAGTTGGCTATGACCTTTACTGCAAGATGCTCAGTGAGGCTGTCAAGGAGGCAAAGGGAATCCGGACTATGGATGATTTTGAAACGACCATTGATCTCAACATAGATGCGTTTATTCCGGATTCCTATATCAGCAACGAGTTCCAGAAGCTGGATATTTATAAGCGTATTGCCGGTATTGAAAGCCAGCAGGAGTATGACGATATGCTGGAAGAGCTGATCGACCGTTTTGGCGAGCCGACAAAAGCTGTGCTGAACCTTCTCGCCATTGCAAGGCTGAAGGCTCTTGCCCATCAGGGATATGTGACGGAGGTCAAGCAGCTTGGAAAAGATGTCCGGATCACGCTCTATGAAAAGGCCAGGCTGGATCCTGCAGGTATCCCGGCTATTATGGCGCAGTACAGGAGAGGTTTGCAGTTTAAAGCTGATCATGAGCCGAAATTTATCCTGACACCACAGGGAAGGCTGATCGAAGAGCTGATGAAGTTTGCGGGGGAGCTGGCAAAACTGGCAGAGCCACTGGAGTAAAGGGAAAAATCAGCCAGGAACGGGGTTATCCACGGGAAAAAACATCCGGTTTGTGGATACCGGATATTTTCCCGGAAAGACTTGTGGATAATTTGTGAAATGTCGTGTAAGTTCGTGAAATTCCTTGCTCTTAAAGGTGAAAACGTTTATAATCAAGTATTATGGAATAAGAGCCGGACCGTGATTCTTATGGACGGATAGATGGAGGATGAAATGAGAAATTCAGTAAAGAAAGCGGCAGTTACTGCTCTTGTCTGCGTTACAGCAGCAGGAATGATGGCAGGCTGCGGAAATAAAAAACTCGATGGTACAAAGATCGCAGTGACAGTCAATAAGCAGGAAATCCCGTTTGGCGTTGTAAGTCTGGCAGCACGTATGCAGCAGGCACAGGCTGAGGCAATGTACAAGATGTATCTTGGCGGCGGAAGCGATATGTCTATCTGGAGTACCAAAATGGATGATGATTCCGATGAGACTTACGGTGAAAATGCGGTAACAACTTCTGTTGAAACTGTTGAAAAGATGTGTCTGGAGAAAGAACACGCTTCCGAGTATGATGTTGAAATCACAGATGATGAGCAGAAGGCTCTTGAGGAAGCTGCCAAGAACTTCATGGCTGCCAATTCTGATGAGACAATTGCAGAGCTTGCAGTTGATGAAGATATGGTGAAGACTTTCCTCGAGCTTGAAACATACGATGTGAAGATGAAGGATGCCATTGAAGCCAAAGCGGACGTGAAGCTGGATGAGAAAGAATATCAGCAGATGTCCTTCAGCTATGCAAGTGCAAAGGTCAGCGGAGATGATCTTTCCGATGATGATATCAAGAAGAATAAAGAGAATCTTCAGAAGTTCTATGACAAGGTTAAAGAGGATCCGGCTGCAGATTTCAATACTCTTGGAGATAAGATCTCCGAGGATATGACCGCAACAACCGGAACATGCCCTACCTATGAGGAAGGTGATGACAGTGCTGCCAACGGAACTACTTATCCGGATGAGGTTCGTACCGCTTTAAGAAAGCTGGACGAGGGTGCACTGAACGAGGAGATCATAAAGACAGATTCCGTATGGTATGTTGTGAGACTGGATTCCAAGAATGATAAAACTGCAACGGAGAGTAAGAAAGAGTCTCTGACAAACACCAAGAAGGATGATTTCTATAATGATACAACAGATGGCTGGAAGAAGAAAGCTGATATCAAAGAAGAGAAAAAATTGATCAAGAAGATCAAGATCACAGATAATCACAGCTTTACGATCCAGACTCCAACTCCGACACCGGACCCGGATGTAACTGAGACACCGATAGCAGATTCTGCAGAGGCTGAGGCAACCGAGACACCGGCAGCTGAGGAGCAGACCGATGTGACCGAGACACCGGAGACAGAGGGAGATTCTGCAAAGGCTGATGAGGAGACTGCAGATAGTACAGAATCTGAGGCAGTTGCTACACTGGAAGCTGAGAAATAAGATACCATGTTTACAATGGAATGATAAGAGAAAAGACAACGAGCCGTGTACGGATTTATCGTACACGGCTCGTTTTTTGTAATGCTCATGCCTGCTTTACGGATCATCAGATCAGATCGAGATGCTCTAGTGCGTGAAGGATCCCGTCCTTGTCCACTGAGTCTGTCTGGTATGTGCAGTGTTTTTCGATGCCTCCGTAAGCATTTCCCATAGCAACGCTGACTCCGGCAGCTTTCAGCATGGGAAGGTCGTTGGGACTGTCTCCGAATGCATAGCAGTTTTCCTTGGGGATGGAAAGGCGGTCCAGGAGAAATTCCATGCCTGTGGCTTTGCTGGTACCCTTTTGTGTGACTTCCCAGATTCCGTCTCCGTGATCAAAATAGGTGTAATGATCATTACAGAAGCTGCGGAATTTTTCGACATCGGAATCCGGCAGCATATGTACCAGGAATTTGTCATAGGAGTAAGTGCAGGCATCCTCCCGATTGAATTTTGTGATGTCGACCATTGGAATTTCTTTTCGCATTTTGACTCCGAATTCGGACTGGGCCGGAGATATGCCATCATACAGGATCTCAGTGTTGGATTCAAAAATTGCCTCGATCTTGCATTTGCGGAGAAGGTCTACGGTTTCCTTGCACAGAAGATTTGGGACTGTGCGGAAAAAAAGCAATTTGTTGTCCATGTAAATGTGGGTTCCACAGCCGTATATATAGCCATCGAAATGAAGCTCTGAGAGTGCAGAGGGCATCATTACTTTGGTGCGGCCGGTGTTGATGAAAAGAAGATGACCGTTTTCATGGGCTTTTGTGAGGGCGCGGCTGGTGCTCTCCGGAACCTTGAAGGGGTGAGGCGTAAGCAGTGTGCCGTCTATGTCGAAGAACAGGATTTTTTTATCGTTCATAAGGTCTCCTTTAAAATGGGATTTCTTCTTCGGTGTTACTGTTATCAATGTCAGTAATATCATTAACAGGAAGCGGTTCTGCGGATGTATCTTCAACAGAGTTCAGTGTGCTGACACGGATGCCGTTGAGTTCTATTTCACTTTCCATGGGGATCACAAGGCATTTTCGACCATCGATGATGCGGGTTTCTACCAGTTCTGCCCGGTCCGGTGCTACATGGATCACCACGTCAGGGGTTTTGATCTCGAATTTCCGGGTGTTGGTGATGTTGGATGCTACCAGAGCTGATTTTTCTCCTGCGGCAAGCTCATACTGTTCATCGAAGTTCTGGAGCTTTTCGTCTTCTACGCCGCATTCTTCGAAGAGACGTTTGACTTCGGATTTGGTGAGGACAACAGGTTCCGGTTCGTCCTTCTGGGATTCGATGAGATCGTTGAGCTTTTCGTGGATCTCAAGGACTGTGTCGTAGGCACAGTCATCACCAAGGGTTTCTTCCACCAGAGCATTGAAGGAGTCACGCTGGGTTCCGGCAGATAGTGGTGTGGTGCAGCCGAAGACTTCTTCCATCATGGTGGAGCGGAGATTTTCGGCGTTTTTGGTGTAGTAGAGAAGTCCGTGGATATCGGTACTGCGGTCGTTGAACTGTGGGAAAAGGAAGCCCCAGTCAGGCATTTCTACCAGCCAGTCCCGGATACGGTCTTCAATATTGTTTGTCTCTGCATTGTAATGCAGGCCTGCTTTGGAGAGCTTGACCGGGCAGATACTGCAGAGGATGTGATCGTAGATCTCATCGGAAGCGTCGAACATTTCGGCACCGTCGGAGGATTTGCCGGGGATGTCGTAGACTGCGTGGATGAGGATGATGTAGTAGTTTTCACCGTAGTCGTAGTTTTCTATGATTCTGTCGTAGAAGGCTTCGGTGAGGGTGTCGTCGGTGAGTTTGCTTTTGCGGAGTTTCATGAGGAAGTTTTGGGTTCCGCCTTCGGTTTCCTGATCCAGAGGAAATTCCATGTTGATGAGGTTTTTTCCGATGGTGCCGGTGAGGGTTTTTCGGAAGATGTCGAAGTATTTGAAGGTTTCTTCCTCTGATAAGGATAAGAAGGCTTCTTTGAGTTCGGTTTTTTTGTTTTTTTCACCGTCTACGTAGCAGCCGCAGATGCGGGTGATGGAGCAGCGGTCAGGGGTGAATTGTTTTTTTATTTCTGCGATTTCTTTTTTGTTCATGTGTGGTTTACCTCGGTTTTTTAATTAGTTTGATTATAGCACAGGTGTTTGGTGGGGGCAAGATGACGCGGACGGACGTGTGAGATTTGCAGCAGAAGTCCGGGTGCCGTCGTTTCGCCTGGTCATACTAAGCGTCTGAGGTGCCTCACGGAGCGGCCGGCCCATAACTCGCCATGTACGCTGATGCGTACCTGGCTCAGACAGATGGGCCTTACCCTACGGCTTGTGGCCGCCGGGTACCTCTCCGTGAACCACCTCAGACGCTAAGTATGGACCAAGGCTCACTCCAAAGCACCCGGACTTCTGCTGCAAACCTCACACTGTGCGGTCATGGTGGGAGGGATAGAGTGGTCTGACGGGAGTTGGATGAGCCATCAGCGCTGCGCTGGATGGCTGGGAGGAAAGGCTGAGTTTCCTTGTGGTTTGGAGGGGAGGTTGTGAGCGTCGGCGCGTTGCTGGACGCCTGTAGTTTGGAAGCTTGAGATTCTATGTGTTTGCCGGGAGGTTGTGAGCGTCGGCGCGTTGCTGGACGCCTGTAGTTTGGAAGCTTGAGATTCTATGTGTTTGCCGGGAGGTTGTGAGCGTCGGCGCGTTGCTGGACGCTTGTAGTTTGGAAGCTTGAGATTCTATGTGTTTGTCAGGGAGGTTGTGAGCGTCGGCGCGTTGCTGGACGCCTGTAGTTTGGAAGCTTGAGATTCTTTGTGGTTTGGAGGGAGGTTGTGAATGTCGGTGCGTTGCTGGACGCTGGAAGGTGGTGTCGAAATTTGGAGATGGGTTTTTGTGGTGTTGTGGTGGGATGTGTGGTATGATTTGTATATCTTATAAGATCTATCCATTTATTTGGTTTCTTTTTGCTTCAATGTCTGAAGCGTTTTTTCAAAAATATTTATAAAAACTGTATACAGGGTTTCTGAAGTGTTTGGTTGATGGTATAATTGTATATACCAGAAGGAGTATTGTTTGAGAGATAATACGATTTTTGATGATGTTTTTCGTACTATGATGGAGAAAATGACGTTTCTGGTCGTGCCTTTGATCAATGATGTTTTTCATACATCATACCCGGCTGATATGGAGATTGTGCAGCTGCGTAACGAGTATCAGCGGGTGGATGGTGAGATTATTACGGATTCGCGGCTGTTGATCGGAAACAGGATTTATCATATAGAATGCCAGAGTACGGATGACACGACAATGGCTGTACGGATGATAGAGTATGATTTTGCAACTGCTGTTGAGTTTGCCAGAAAGCAGGGACGGAGGTATCGGATGGAGTTTCCACGTTCTTGTGTGTTGTATCTGAGAAATAGTAGGAATACGCCGGATTTTCTGGAAGTGGATGTGGTTTTTCCGGATGGGGGATGTCATTTGTACAGAGTGCCTGCCATTAAAGTAGAGAATTATACAAAAGATAAGATATTTGAAAAGAGTCTTCTTATGCTGCTTCCTTTTTATATCATGCGATATGAAAAAAGAGGGCATGAGATGAGTGAGAATCCACAACTTTTTCAGGAATTACTGAATGAATATGAAGTGATCCGGAGTAAACTGGAGGTAGAGATCACTGAATCTGGAAGGTCTGAACTGTTCAGTGATCTGATTGGACTGATAACTCGGATATCTGATCATATTTTCAGAAATGAGGAGAAAGTCCGGAAAGGAATAGGTGAGATTATGGGTGGACATGTTCTGGAACTGGAATCTGAGAAAAGGGCAAGACTGATGGCGGAAGCTAAGGAACAGGCTGAAGCACTGGGGCGAGAACAGGGAATGGCTCAGGGAATGGCTCAGGGAATGGCCCAGGGAATGGCTCAGGGAATAGCTCAGGGAATGGCCCAGGGGGAAGAACGACTTAGTGTTCTGATCAACAGGCTTATACTTGATGAGCGTGGTAATGAGATTCAGAAGGTTGTTACAGATAAAGAAATGCGTGAAGCTATGTACAGAGAATATCAATTATAATAAGAAAAGATAAAGAGAATCCCCCACTGGTTTTGCTATCCATGGGGGATTCGTTGATTGATCTGAATCTTATAATACAGAATATCCGTAACTGCTGACAATAGCATCGATCTTCTGGCGGTTTTTGCACAGTGGGCAGTTGTCAGAGCGGTAGGAGTGATAGTCCGGGATGTCTCTGGCCTGAAAGATAGAGTGGACAGGGAGTGTGGCTACACTGTCTACACTGCTGTAGATGGCTGCCACGCCGCGGATCTTACCGCCATAGTACAGAACGCTTTCGATAGCTCGGTTCAATGTGGATCCGGTGGTGATGGAACCATTTAGGACGAGGATGTTTTTTCCATTGATCATTGGTTCATAGTTGTCGCGGAAGATCATCTGCCCGGTGCTGTTGAACTCAGGGGTGATGACGTAGATGGTCTGGTGTGCGTTCATGGAAAGGACGCCGGCTTTGGTCAGTTCTTCGGCGAGATAAGCACCGATCACTTCAAGTCCGTCCATGCAGACGATGGTGTCTACCGGAATGGATGCTTCGTAATTTGCTGCGAGAGCGGATGCAATACGCTGTGCTTCAGCGCATCTGGATTTCATAGTAGTGAGATCCAGGTAGTGTGTGATATGGGACTGGGATGTTACGAAGTGTCCCGGAATCATTTTAAGCTGTATGCGGTTGTCAGTGCGTGCATAAATTTTTATGATGTTGTCCTGATCCATAATAAAAACCTCCTGTCGTGATCGTGTTTTACGTGGTTGTTCAGGAGAATTATCCTGAAGGATTACGAAACAGATTTATTTAACCGAATGCGGATTGCAAATATCCGATTAGCTGTGCATATTATACCATTAATTTCAAAAAAATGAAATAATATAATGCAAAATATAAAAAAAATATTCAAAAAATCAAGCGTATTTGTTAAAAAATATCCAATATCATGAAAACTTTGACAATAGGATCATTACTATAGAGTGAAAGTACTTGTGAGTACGTAGTAAATTGGAAAGAGAGTGTCATATGTATTATTGCGTATAAAAAAGAGGAGGAGAATCCCTAAGGATCCTCCCCCTGTGAGAGTGAGTCAATATCAGCCTTCAATAGATACATATTTATCAGCTTCAATCTCTTCAGCTGCTTTTTTCGGAATAGAAAGTCTCAGAACACCGTTCTCAAATTTTGCATGGACATCTTCGTTTTTTACACCATTACCAACATAGAAGCTTCTGCTTGTGCTGCCGGCATAACGTTCACGGCGGATATAATTGCCTTTCTTGTCTTCCTCGTCTTTGTCAAGACCCTTGGCAGCGGAGATGGTAAGATAACCATCCTTCAGCTGTACCTGTACTTCATCTTTCTTAAATCCTGGAAGATCTACATCCAGCTCATAGCCTTTATCTGTTTCACGTACATCAGTTTTCATGATATTTTTTGCATGTTTGCCATAAAGAGGGTTCTTTCCGCTAAAGAAATTATCTCTGAATCCAAAATCATCCATCCAGTCATCAAATAAGTTTTCTCCAAATACACTCGGGAACATCATAAGTCATTTCTCCTTTCAAATTGAAAAGCCGTTCCGGTGGATCAAGAAATCCAACTGTTGCCGGTATATAGTTACCACTTCGGGTTATTCCGCAGTGGTGATCGTTTGGTTTTATTCTGAACATCTGGAAGTTCTTTTTTATCTTCTCCTTTGTTCTATATGTAATATAACACCTGTTGCTAGCAAAGTCAAGAGGCGAGTGCTAAAAAGTTGTGAAGAATTTGTGTTCCGTAAAATGAAAAACTAATTTCCACCCTCAGCCCTTTATGTTCTTTTGCTGAAATTAGGGGTGGAACTTAGTCCTG
>NZ_JAJEPT010000010.1:0-137057 GCF_020686995.1 Blautia fusiformis | reverse complement strand
GTTTAAACCGTTCTTTAAATGTAAAGAAATTTTCGAGAATCGTATGTGTTTCACTGTTTAGTTATCAAGGTTTGTTGCGTCTGTCTCTCGGACAGCTTGTTCATTTTATCTCATTCTCAACTGCTTGTCAAGAACTTTTTTTAATTTTTTTGAAGCATTTAGTCTTCAAAAAAATTAAAGCGGAGAAGGAGGGATTTGAACCCTCGCGCCGCGTTAACGACCTACTCCCTTTCCAGGGGAGCCCCTTCGGCCAGCTTGGGTACTTCTCCAAATTGCCCTACTTACTAAGTAGTTCCGATATTTATCTCTGCCGTTCTCAGCGACAGGTGATATTATATCTCGTATCTTTTATGTTGTCAAGTACTTTTTTTTACTTTTTTAAAAAGTTTTTATTCTGTATTTGACAAACGGAGAGAGTGGGATTCGAACCCACGCGCCCTTGCGGACAAACGGTTTTCAAGACCGCCTCGTTATGACCACTTCGATATCTCTCCATATAATGTTTTCCAACATTTTTTGTGCTGTTTTGTCAGCGCATGTTGTATTCTATCATCAAATATCTCCCCTGTCAATAACAAATTTGATATTTTTTTCAAAAAATTGGACATATAGCTTCAATTTCTGCTATATGTCCATATTTACCGGGATTTTCACCCTGTTCTACTCTCTATTCTACTCTCTGTTTTCCTTCAAAAATGCCTCCGCAACCACCAGATCTTCCGGTGTTGTGATCTTAATATTGCGATAAGAACCTTCTGAAAAGCGGATCTTCACCCCGGTCTCATGTTCTGCAACCATGGCATCATCTGTAATTCCGGTCATTTCCTTCTGCCGAATGCTGGTATATGCGCCATAGATCAGCGGGTATTGAAAGATCTGCGGAGTCTGGACGATCCATACACTGCTGCGATCCGGAGTTTCACTGACATTCCCATCCTCATCTGCGATCTTAACTGTATCCTTGGAAGGCATGCCTGTAACACTGGCACCTGTCTGTGCTGCTGCCATAAGTCCTCTTTCAATGATCCCATGATCAATAAATGGTCTGGCACCGTCATGGATCAGCACATACTCTGTGTCTTTACACGCACGAAGTCCTTCATAAACAGAATCGTACCGTTCTTTTCCGCCGGATACTACAGCAGAAACCTTTGTAAAACCATATTTTTCCACGATTTCTTCTTTGCACCAGAAAACATACTCCTCCCCTGTTACCAGGATCACATCCCTGATCAGCGGACTTTCCTGAAAACAGCGCAGAGAATAACAGAGCACCGGCATCCCGTCAAGCTCCATAAACTGCTTCTGTATTTTGCTGTGCATTCTCTTTCCCTGGCCTGCTGCCAGGACAATAGCTGTATTTCTGCACTCTCCCATGATCAATTACCCCGGATTCTTTTATCTTTCGCCAAGCTTCAGGTTCGGAACCGCATTCAGATCCCAGCTGTGGCGTGTTCCCCTGATATATTCATAGTAAGCTGCCACACCGATCATCGCTGCGTTATCCGTACAGAAGATCGGTGACGGACGGTAAAATTTGTATCCACGTTCTGTACATGCTTTTTCCATAGCAGTGCGAAGTGCTCCGTTGGAAGCAACACCTCCTGCAATGGCAACCTTTTTCATGCCAAAATCAGCTGCTGCCTGCATGGTATGCTCTACCAGTACGTCAACAACCGCCTTCTGGAAGGATGCCGCGATATCTGCACGGTTTACTTCCTCACCTTTCATTTTTGCCCCGTTTAAATAATTAAGAACTGCGGACTTCACGCCGCTGAAGCTGAAATCATATGGATTTTCGCCGATTTTTGCACGTGGAAACTCGATAGCGTCCGGATTTCCTTCCTTTGCCAGCTTATCGATCTTCGGTCCTCCCGGATATCCCAGCCCAATGGCACGTGCAACCTTATCAAATGCCTCACCTGCCGCATCGTCTCTGGTTCGGCCCAGGATCTCAAACTGGCCGTAGTCCTTCACAATAACAAGATGGGTGTGTCCACCGGATACAATGGCACAGAGAAACGGCGGTTCCAGATCCGGATGCTCAATATAATTGGCAGAAACATGGCCTTCTATATGATGCACGCCTACCAGTGGCAGGTTTCTTGCATAGGCAATAGCCTTGGCTTCTGCCACACCTACAAGAAGTGCACCGACAAGCCCCGGTCCATAGGTTACACCGATAGCATCAATATCATCCAGAGTGACATTTGCCTCGTCCAGCGCTTCCTGGATGACCTGGTTGATCCTTTCTATATGATTTCTGGAGGCGATCTCCGGTACAACACCTCCGTACAGTTTATGGATCTCGATCTGTGAGGAAATCACGTTTGATAAGACAGTCCTTCCATTTTTTACAACGGAAGCTGCCGTTTCATCACAGGAGCTCTCAATACCAAGAATTAATGTATCTTTCATTTTTTCAGTCCTCTTCAAAATTCAGTTCCACACTCTTCCCGTCTTTTCCCGGCCATGCCTTCGGAAAGATCTCACGTACTGTATCCATGTAATCATCCGGACGTACCAGAGAAGGGCTGTAATGGGTCAGCCACATTTCCCCCACTTCCGCATCACGGGCAAGAGTGGCCGCTTCACGAAACGTCATGTGTTTGTAGCCTTTTGCCTTTTCGATCTTGTCATCTTCACCATACATTCCCTCACAGATAAAAAGATCGGAACCTTTTGCATTACGTAAAATAGACTCTGTCGGTCTGGTATCTGTGGTATAGGTAAGCTTGATCCCTTTTCTTGGCGGACCAAGCACCATATCCGGTGTGTAGATCCTTCCTTCATCCTCCACAGTCTGTCCCTTCTGCAGCGGATTCCAAAATTTCAGCGGGATCTCATGCTCTCTGGCACTGTCAGGAGAAAATTTTCCCTGGCGCAGGATCTCAAGGGTATATCCATAGCAGGTAACATTATGGTTCACCCGAAATGCAGTGATCCGGTACCCATTCAGTTCCAGAACTTCCTCCGGTTTCGTGATCTCGATAAATTTAATTTCAAAGGGCAGCTCCGGTGCGATCACACGAAGTGCGCTTACCACACGTTCCAGTCCTCTTGGGCCTACCAGAGTCAGCGGTTCTGTGCGGTCTGCATTTCCCATAGTCAAAAGGAGTCCCGGAAGTCCGCTGATATGATCCCCATGATAATGGGTAAAACAGATCACATCAATAGGCTTGAAGCTCCAGCCCTTTTCTTTAATGGCCACCTGAGTGCCTTCCCCGCAATCGATCATCAGACTGCTGCCGTTATAACGGGTCATCAGTGCGGTAAGCCATCTGCGTGGCAGCGGCATCATTCCTCCGCAGCCAAGTAAACAAACATCTAACATATTTTTCCTCTTTTCCTGTTCTGTGGCAAAGTTTAGCATACTTATCCCGTACAGACAAGTACCTCTCCCGGGTAAGCCTATTCAGAAACTGCGGTGCGTGTCATAAGAACAGCATCCTCTGTGGGATCTGTATAGTACCCCTTTCGCAGGCCATCCCGCACAAATCCCTGACGTTCATAAAGCCGGATCGCAGTCTCATTTCCTGCCCGGACCTCCAGATGGATCATGGTGATCCCACGCTCTTCTGCCAGACGGATCATACTCTCCATAAGGAAATTTCCGATTCCCTCTCTCTGACGTTCTCTGCGGACAGCCACATTGGTCACATCCCCCTCATCCAGCACCGTAAGAAGACCACAATATCCCAGGATCCGGCCCTTTTCTTCCACAACAAGAAACATCCCGTTCTCTTTCATAAGAAATGTCAGAAATCCCTCTTTTGTCCAGGGGACTGAAAAAAGTTCCTCTTCGATCTCCATAACCTGATCCAGATCATCCACAAGCATTTCTCTTAAGATCATGCGTTTTCCCCTTCTGATCCTTTTTTCAGTTTCTGGGCACGCTCCCGCTCAGCCTGTGAAACACGGAGATAATCCGGTTTGTGCTCAGCCGCTGTCTCGATTCTGCCTTCTTTATAATAAAGGACACCAAGTGCACCTACAGCACCTGCTCTCTGTCTGGAAAGATGGGCCGGTGCAAAAGAAAACGGTACAGTAAGCTTATCTGCGATGATATCTTTAAATACCGGGACTCCGTCTCCGAGGAATGTTACGGTTTCTCCCATCTCATTCAGCATGGAAAGAAGCTCCTCAATTCCCACTGCCATCTGATCCTTTACCGTCATGAGCCTGTGATCCTCGTAACGATAGATTCCCGTATAAACCTGCTTTCTTCTGGCATCCATGATCGGACAGATCAGTCCGTTTACATCATAGAGATTATAGGCCAGTGCCTCCACAGTCGGAATCCCGACCAGGGGTTTGTCAAGGGCAAGTCCAAGTCCCTTGGCTGTGGCAGAGCCAATACGGAGTCCGGTAAAAGAGCCCGGTCCCTTGGCTACCGCAATAGCGTCAATCGTCTTCAGATCCAGCTCTGTCATCTTCACGATCTCATCCAGCATGGGAAGAAGAGTCTGGGAATGTGTTTTCTTATAATTAACTGTATATTCTGCTACCAGTATATCGTCCTCCACAACGGCTACGGATGCCACGATTCCGGAACTGTCCAGTGCCAAAACTCTCATTCTGTCTTTTCTCCTCTCTCCTCAATGGTGATCTTTCTGTATTCAAAGCCCTTCTCAAGATCTTTTTCAATGGTAACTTCAATCCTTTTTTCCGGCAGGATCTCCTCAATGAGTTCCGCCCATTCGATCAGACAGATTCCCTGCCCGAAAAAATAATCATCGTATCCGATCTCTTCCATTTCTTCCAGATCCCCGATACGATATACATCAAAATGATAAAATGGCAGACGTCCGTCTTCATATTCCTGGATAATGGTAAACGTAGGGCTGTTTACAGGTTCTGTAATTCCAAGACCTGCTGCCACTCCCTGTGTGAACACGGTTTTTCCAACTCCCAGATCGCCTGTCAGTGTGTAGATCTGTCCCGGCTTCGCATTCATTCCGATCGTCCTTCCGACCTCGAATGTTTCCTCAGGATCATGCGTTTCTATGACCATATTTTCCACCTTTTTCTTGCACAATTATTCTTTGCATATTATAATAGAGCGAACAGCGAAATACAATACTTTTTGAAAAGGAGTGCGAAAACTATGGCAAATCCTATCGTTACCATCACAATGGATAATGGCGATGTAATGAAAGCGGAATTATATCCGGAAGTTGCCCCGAACACAGTAAATAACTTCATCAGCCTTGTAAAAAAAGGCTTTTATGACGGCCTGATCTTCCACCGTGTCATCAACGGCTTTATGATCCAGGGCGGATGCCCGGACGGAACCGGTATGGGTGGCCCGGGATACAGCATCAAGGGTGAGTTCTCCCAGAACCGTTTCAAAAACGACCTGAAGCATACACCAGGTGTTCTCTCCATGGCAAGAGCCATGAATCCGAACTCTGCCGGAAGCCAGTTCTTTATCATGCACAAGGCTGCTCCGCATCTTGACGGAAGCTATGCTGCATTCGGTCAGATCATTGAGGGCATGGATGTTGTAAATGCTATCGCAGAGACAGACACGGACTACAGTGACCGTCCTCTTGACGAGCAGAAGATCAGCTCCATGACTGTTGATACCTTTGGTGTGGATTATCCGGAACCGGAGAAATGCTAACAGGAATAATTTTCTGAAATAAAAAAGCCCCGCGAAGAGCAGACTGTAACACAGATCATCTGCCCTCTTCCCGGGGTATTTTTATACTGACATTCTCTTTTCTTTTACTTTTCGAAGGTCTTCACTTCTCCGTTTACTTTCGCAAAATACAGTTCTGCATCCTTCTCAAGTCCGGCTCTTCCGTTTGTTCCTTCTGTGATCGCCTTCTTCACCTCTTCGACCTGATCATCCGGCACAAGAAGCTTCAGGACAACCTTGTCGGTATATTCGGAATCCAGGATCGGCAAACTTCTTTCTCCTGCGATATACTGGATCTTTCCGATCCCTGTATAATCCGTCGTCACCTGAAGAGAGATTCCATGATGCTTCTCAATGACGGTACTTGCCGCCAGTCCTGCCTGGACTGCACCGGAATATGCCCGCACAAGCCCTCCTGTCCCAAGAAGGACACCTCCAAAATATCTGGTCACCACAATGGCCGCATTATAGATCCCGGCTCCCAGAAGCACATCCAGCATAGGCCTTCCGGCTGTTCCGGATGGTTCTCCGTCATCACTGCAGCGGGTGGCTTCCCGGTTCATCCCTACGGAATATACATAGCAGTTATGACGTGCATCCCAGTATTTTTTTTTCATTTCTTCGATAAAGGCAAGGGCCTCTTCTTCTGTTTCCACAGGACGGACGGTTGCGATGAAACGGGATTTTTTTTCCACAAGTTCGCCTTCGCCGCCTTCGTATATGGTTTTATAATGTTCCAGCATGGTTTACGCCTCCGTTATCTATATCCAACCCTCTGTTTCAGGCAGAGTTTTCTTTATTGTATAATAATTATCTTCATTGCACAATGTATAAGATATCATGAATTGTGAAATTTTTTTTAAGGCTTTATTTGGCTTTCCATATTTGTTATAATGAAACGGATTATAAAGGAGGAATATTATGAACTACGGAAAAAGATCCACTTCCAAGAAGCGGAATGCTCTGATCTCCCGTACTTCCATGCTGGAAAAAAGAGCACATGTTTCGTTTATCCGGGTTTTATTTACAGCTCTGATCGCAGTCTGCGTCATGGTTGTCTGCCTTGGTATCGGCTCCTTCCGGGGCGTGATCGCCGGAGCACCTGACGTCAACGATGTGGATATTTCACCTCTCGGATATGCAACCTTCCTGTATGATGACCAGGGAACACAGATCCGACAGCTTTCAGCCCCTACATCCAACCGTCTCCCGGTCTCCCTGGACCAGATCCCGGTCAGTCTGCAGCATGCAGTGGTAGCCATTGAGGATGAGCGTTTTTATGAACATAACGGTATTGATGTCCGCGGTATCGCACGTGCCGGAATGAAGGCGATCACCACCGGTAACTTTTCCGAGGGTGCCAGTACCATCACACAGCAGCTTCTGAAGAATAATGTTTTCACTGACTGGACCAACGAATCCACACAGCTGGAACGTTTCACACGTAAGTTCCAGGAGCAGTACCTTGCTGTACAGATTGAAAAAAAATATGACAAAAATGTGATTCTTGAGAATTACCTGAATACCATTAACCTGGGTGCAGGTTCCTACGGTGTACAGGCCGCTTCCAAAAAATACTTTAACAAAGACGTATGGGATCTGAATCTTTCTGAATGTGCCACCCTTGCCGGCATCACGCAGAACCCTACCAAATTCAATCCGATCACCAATCCAAAGGCAAACTCCAAGAGACGGAAGGAAGTCTTGGATCACATGCTGGATCAGAATTACATCTCACAGGATGAATATAATGCAGCACTGAATGATGACGTTTATTCCCGTATCCAGGCCGCACAGCTTGAGAACACCGAAGAAGAAAGTACCGTTTACACGTATTTCGAAGATGAGGTTACCAATCAGGTCATCAGCGACCTGATGAACATTAAAGGATATACCAAGACACAGGCTACCAATCTTCTTTACAGCGGTGGTCTGAAGATCATGACAACCCTGGATTCCAACATGCAGCAGATCCTTGATGAGGAATATGCAAACCCTGATAACTATCCGGCCAATGTTCAGTATGAACTGGATTATGCACTGACTGTACAAAGCCCGGATGGAAAACAGACAAACTACAGCAAAGAAATGCTGCAGCTGTATTTCCGTGATCAGGATCCGGAATTTGATCTTCTCTTTGATTCTCCTGAAGAAGGTCAGCAGTATGTGGATCAATACAAGGCTAACATCCTGGCAGACGGAAGCACCGTAGTATCTGAGCGTGTAAACTTTGCGCCACAGCCACAGTCTTCCATGACTGTCATTGACCAGCATACCGGTTACGTAAAAGCCCTGATCGGAGGCCGTGGTGAAAAAACAGCCAGCCTGACTCTGAACCGTGCCACTGATACGACCAGACAGCCTGGTTCTACCTTTAAGATCGTTTCCACCTATGCACCGGCGCTGAACGAAAAAGGCGATACCCTTGCTACAACCTTTATGGATGAGCCTTACGAATACCCGGACGGATCTCCTGTCAACAACGCCTCAAGAAGCTACGGCGGCGAGACCACCATCCGCAAAGCGATCCAGAATTCTATCAACGTTGTAGCTGTTAAATGCCTGGAGCAGGTTACCCCGGCTCTCGGCCTTAAATATCTGGATGATTTCGGTTTCACCACACTAGCTCACGGAACTGAGGCAGATAAAGATGCCAACGGAAATATCTGGAGTGACGCCAACCTGGCTACTGCTCTTGGCGGTATCACCAAAGGTGTCAAGAACGTGGAACTTTGTGCTGCATATGCAGCCATTGCTAATGGCGGGAACTATATCAAACCGATCTATTATACACAGATCCTTGATCATGACGGAAATGTTCTGATCGAGAACTCCTCCGTTTCCAGATCTGTGATCAAAGACAGTACCGCTTATCTTCTTACAAGCGCCATGGAAGACGTTGTAAAAAAAGGTACCGGTACCGCCTGCCAGCTGGACAATATGACTGTAGCCGGAAAAACAGGTACTACAGAGGACTACAATGACCTGTGGTTCGTAGGCTACACACCGTACTACACCTGTGCAGTATGGTCCGGCTATGACAACAACGAAAAAATTCCGGAAGATGCCCGTAACTTCCACAAAAATCTCTGGAAAAAGGTTATGACCCGTATCCACGAGGGCCTGGAGGACAGAGATTTCGATATGCCTTCCAGTGTGGAAAAAGCCAGTGTCTGCGCAGAAACCGGTCTTCTTCCCAGATCCGGATGCCCGACTATCACAGAGTATTTTGATATCTCCAGTCTTCCCACCGAATACTGTGATCAGCATTTCTACGGCAGCAGCGATTACGATGAAGAGGACTATTATTATAACGAAGATACGGACGCCGATACCGATGCAGCAGCTGAAGCGATTCCAAGCGCAGCTCCGGACAGTACTGACAGCACCGACACTGACAATACTGACAATTCCGATGACGGTTCCGATAATACCGGTGATGATACTGACAATTCCGGAACAGACGACAACACCGGTGGTGATGACGGCAGCTATGATAACAGCAATGATACCGGTGGCGATGACACCGGCGAAGATCCGGTAGAATATTATGAATGATCTCCATTATAGGTATCTTTCATAAACAACATATAAAAAAAGTGGTTTCCTGAAATATGGAAACCACTTTTTTTACTTTTAATAACTTCTTACTGTCTCGCAGTTTATCAGTTCAGGCAAGTCCCACCCACCGCTTATTACTTTTCGCAATTGAAGCAGGGTACTTCCCTGGTTCGGTTAAAGTACCATCTTGGCTGCACCGTAGATTCCTGCATCATTGCCAAGTGTCGCGATCACGATAGGAGTATCCTTGCAGGATTCAAAAGCATACTCTCTGTAATATTTCCGGATACAGTCAATAAGCGGCTGTCCGGCCTTGGAAACTCCTCCGCCGATAACAATGGTCTCCGGATCTGTCACACAGCAAATAATGGCAAGAGCACCACCCAGCTGCTCTCCGACCTTTTCCATGGTTGCTACAGCTACCGGATCATTCTCCTTAAATGCGTCCAGAACTGCTTTTGCTGAAATCTCTTCGGCATCTCTGAGAACACTGTTCTCACCGGAAGCTGCAAGCTCTTTTTTTGCCATGCGGACAATTCCGGTCGCAGAAGCATACTGTTCCAGACAGCCCCTGTTTCCGCAGTTGCAGGATTCTGTTTCATGATGATCCACATTGGCATGTCCGATCTCACCGCCAGCTCCGTGATGTCCGGTCACGATCTTTCCATCAACAATGATACCACCGCCTACACCTGTTCCAAGTGTGACCATGATCACATCGGAGGAGCCTGCTGCAGCACCCTTCCATGCCTCTCCCAATGCCGCTACATTGGCGTCATTTCCAGCTTCCGCATGAAGACCTGTAAGTTCTTCCATCTCTCCCACAACGTTCTTATATCCCCAGAAGAGATTTACTGCACGTGATACTTCGCCTTTGGAGTTTACCGGTCCCGGAACACCGATCCCGACGCCTTCCACCTCCTCTTTGGAGATACCCTTTTCTTCCATCTTGGCATTTACTGCTGCTGCCACATCAGGAAGGATCTGATCTCCATTGTTTTCTTTACGGGTTGGAATCTCCCATTTCTCAACAAGAGTACCATCCGTACGGAAAAGTCCGCATTTTACAGTTGTTCCACCTACATCGATTCCAAAACAATATGTTCCCATTTCTTACCCTCTCTTATTCTTCGTCATCCGGATTTTCTCTTTTTTTCGCAAGATTTGCCTGTACACGCTTGTACAGAGCCTCTGCCGCATTGTATCCCATCTTCTTCTGTCTGTGATTGACAGCCGCTGCCTCAACGATGATCGCCAGGTTACGGCCCGGACGGATCGGAAGAGAATGGCATACTACCTTATTTCCAAGGTACTCTGTATACTCCTCATGCAGTCCAAGACGATCGTATTCCTTGTCTCTGTCCCACTCCTCAAGCTTGATCACGAGATCGATAGACTGGGTATCCTTAACGCTCTCAACACCGAACAGTGTTTTTACATCGATGATACCGATACCACGAAGTTCGATAAAGTGACGTGTGATATCCGGCGCAGATCCCACCAGTGTTACGTCACTGACCTTACGGATCTCAACAACATCATCACTGACAAGACGATGACCTCTCTTGATCAGCTCCAGGGCTGCCTCACTCTTACCGATACCGCTCTCACCTGTGATCAGGATTCCCTCGCCGTAAACATCAACCAGCACACCATGAATAGAAATACATGGTGCAAGCTGCACGCCCAGCCAACGGATGATCTCTGCCATAAAACTGGAAGTTGTTCTTTCTGTCACGAATGTCGGAACATTATATTTAACAGCCAGATCGATCATGTCCTGAGACGGACGAGTCATGGTACTGAAAATAACACATGGGATCTTGCTGGAAATGAAACGTTCATATTTAAAACGTCTCTCCTCCTCATTAAGCTGCATCAGATACGTATACTCTACATATCCGATGATCTGAACTCGTTCATTGGCAAAATGCTCCAGATATCCGGTAAGCTGAAGCGCAGGTCTGTTGATCTCCGCAGTCTTGATCACGATGCCTGACAGGTCGATCTCCGGAGTCAGATTATTAAGCTCCAGTTCCTGTACCATCTTTGTCAACTGTACACCCTTCATACTTTTGTCTCCTTTTCGCTGAAAGTTTGCATTCTCACTGCCGTTTTACCGAGGCGTGAGACACCTTATTTTTAATTATACACAATCACTGCTGAAACTGCAATGCAGCATCAGGATTTATGAAAAAATTCATAGACCTGACGGGCGCTTCTGGCATTCATGCTCTCTGTCTGTGCCAGTTCTTTCTCCGATGCATCCCGGATATTTTCCACAGATTTAAATTTACGCAGAAGGGCTTTCCTCCTGGTATCACCGATCCCCGGGATATCATCCAGGATAGAATGGACCTGTTCCCTGCTCCTGAGGGAACGATGGTATTCAATGGCAAACCGATGGGCTTCATCCTGGATCCTGGTGATCAGACGGAAGCCTTCGCCGGATGTGTCAATAGGAATCTCCACATTGTTGAAATACAGGCCTCTCGTCCGATGATGATCATCCTTGACCATACCGCAGACCGGGATGCTTATCCCAAGCTCATTCAACACCTTCAGAGCGATATTTACCTGCCCTCTTCCACCATCCATCAGGATCAGATCCGGAAGCCTTGCAAAGCTGTCAAATTCTCCGTTACTCTCATGAGTGAACCTTCGGGTCAGAACCTCTTCCATGCTGGCATAATCGTTGGGTCCCTGTACCCATTTGATCTTGAACTTACGGTAATCACTGCGTTTGGGACGTCCTTTTTCATAGACTACCATGGATCCCACAGACTCAAAGCCACTGATATTTGAAATATCATAGGCTTCCATGCGCACCACATTTTTCAAGCCCAGCCATTCTTCCACCTCGTGAACAGCTCCGATGGTTCGTCCTTCCTCCCGCCTGATCCGTTCTCTGTCCTTGGCAAGTACCATACGGGCATTTTCCAGGGCAAGTTCTACCAGCTTTTCCTTGGTTCCCTTCTTCGGGACCCGAATGTGTACCTTCTGCTTTCTCCTTCCTGACAGCCACTCCTCGATGATATCTGCATCTTCAATCTCACTTTGCAGCATGATCTCAGATGGGATAAATGGCGTTCCCGCATAAAACTGTTTCAGAAAGCTGGAAAGGACCTGCGCCTTTGTATCGCCCTTTGCCACACGGAGATAAAAATGATCTCTGCCGATCAGCCTGCCATCCCGGATAAAAAACACCTGGACAACCGCATCCTGATCCCTGAGGTCTTCACTGTCATCCATGGCTACTGCAATGATGTCCCTGTCCTCCTGCCCGTAGCCGGTGATCTTCTGCCGTTCCCCGATCTTCCGGATACTGCTGATCAGGTCCCGGTATTCCATAGCATCTTCGTAGCGCATTTCCTCCGAAGCTTTCTGCATTTTTTCCATCAGCTCACTAATGGCGTCCTGAAAATCTCCATTCAGAAATTTGATCACCTTATTGATATTCTTCCGGTATTCTTCCTGGCTGATATATCCCTGGCAGGGTGCCTTGCACTGTTTCATATGATAGTACAGACAGGGCCGGTCCTTTCCGGTATCTCTCGGAAGACTGCGGTTGCAGGAGCGCACCTGATACAGCTTTCGCACCAGTTCGATCACGTCCTTTACTGCTCCGCCGCTTGTATAGGGACCAAAATATTTTGCCTTGTCCTTTTTCATTCTCCTGGCAAAAAGCACTCTCGGGTATGGCTCATGAACTGTCACCTTAATAAACGGATAGCTCTTGTCATCTTTGAGCATGGTATTATATTTCGGACGATGTTCCTTGATAAGATTACACTCCAGCACAAGGGCTTCCAGCTCCGAATCCGTAATAATGTACTCAAATCTGGTAATATGTGTAACCATCCGTTCAATCTTGGCACCTTTATTACGACTGCTCTGGAAATACTGGCGCACACGATTCTTAAGGCTTATGGCTTTTCCCACATAGATGATCTCGTCTTTCTCGCCATGCATGATATAAACTCCCGGTTTTGCCGGAAGCTTCTTTAATTCTTCCTCGATTATGAACATACTTTATTCTCCTGTTTTACTATTACAGTAATAAGAAAACCGGGATTTCTCCCGGTTTTCTTATGATCTGTTTTATGCCTGTGATCCCGGCTTTTCTTCTGTTTCTGTATGATCAGCATCTGTTGTCTGAGCAGATTCTTCTGTTTTCTCCGGTGCCTGCATATCCTCTGTCAGTTCCTGTCCGGATATCTCCGGTCTGAACTGAACCGATTCTGTACTTTTTGCAGTCTCGTTATTTTCTACAATCGTTTCAATGTCCTGTTTATTGGACACTTCTTTTTCATCCTCGGAAAGTACCAGATCATCCAGATCCTCCGGGATATCCAGGCCCTGCTGAACTGCACGGAGGATCTTCATGAACTCTTTACCTGTAATGGTTTCCTTGCGGATCAGATATTCCGCGATCTTATCCATCTCTGTTCTGTGACTTCCAAGGATCCTCTTGGCTTCCTCATAGGAATGGTGGAGAAGCTTCATCACCTCATGATCGATCTCTGTTGCGGTATCATCACCACAGTTTAAAACTGCTCTTCCGCTGAGATACTGATTCTCCTGTGTAGCAAGTCCCATCAGTCCGAACTTCTCAGACATACCATACTGTGTGATCATGGCTCTGGCCACCTTGGTAGCCTGCTCAATATCATTGGCAGCACCTGTAGTGACTGTGTCAAAAACGATCTCCTCAGCAGCACGTCCGCCAAGATAGCCTACCAGCATAGCTTTCAGTTCTTTCTTGGTGTTGAGATATTTTTCTTCCTCAGGTACCTGCATAACGTAACCCAGTGCTCCCATGGTACGGGGTACGATGGTGATCTTCTGTACAGGCTCCGCATCCTTCTGGAGTGCATTTACCAGTGCGTGTCCGACTTCATGGTAGGATACGATCCGGCGTTCCTGTTTGCTTAAGATACGGTCCTTCTTCTCTTTTCCCACCAGAACTACTTCTACGGATTCTTCCAGGTCCTTCTGTGATACAGCTTTACGTCCCTTCTTGACTGCAAGGATCGCAGCCTCATTGATCATATTAGCAAGATCAGAGCCTACCGCACCGGAAGTTGCAAGTGCAATAGCTTCAAAATCAACGGTGTCATCCAGAAGTACGTTCTTGGCATGTACCTTCAAGATATCCACCCTTCCTTTAAGATCCGGTCTGTCAACGATCACACGTCTGTCAAAACGTCCCGGACGGAGAAGAGCCGGATCAAGAACCTCCGGTCTGTTGGTCGCAGCAAGGATCAGAAGTCCCTTGGATGTATCAAAGCCATCCATCTCCGCAAGCAGCTGGTTCAATGTCTGCTCACGCTCATCATTTCCGCCGCCATAGCGGGAATCACGGCTTTTACCAATGGCATCGATCTCATCGATAAATACGATACACGGAGCATTCTTCTTGGCTTCCTCGAAAAGGTCACGGACACGTGAGGCACCCACGCCCACAAACATCTCCACAAATTCCGAGCCGGAAAGAGAGAAGAACGGTACCTGCGCTTCACCTGCAACTGCCTTGGCAAGTAATGTCTTACCGGTTCCCGGAGGGCCTACAAGAAGTGCGCCCTTAGGCAGCTTGGCTCCGATGGCTGTGTATTTTCCGGGGTTGTGAAGAAAATCCACAACTTCCTGGAGAGATTCCTTGGCTTCATCCTGACCTGCCACATCCTTAAAGGAAACGCCCGTTTCCTGCTGCACATATGCCTTGGCTTTGCTCTTGCCTACGCCCATGCCCATGATCCCGCCGCCTTTGTTCATGCGGCGCATGGAGAACATCAGAAGTCCGAACAGAAGCAGTGTCGGCAGAACCACGCTCAGGATCATTGCAACAAATTCACCAAAAACATCCGGCGGATCGGTCTCAAACTTGATTCCCTTTCCTTCCAGTCTCTTGGTAAGTGCTGTACTGTCTTCGGTCTTCGTGGTGTAATAGCTCATATCCTCGTACTTGGAATTCTTTTTCTTGGGTACGATCGTCAATGTACTGGACTGGATCGTTACTTCCTTAACCTGGTCCTTATCCACCATATCGATAAATTTATCATAGGAGATCTCACTGCTGTTATCCTTCAGCATATTGGTAAACAACGCGAAGCACACCAGTGTGACCAGGAGGCATATCAGAAAAGCCAGAATCGACTGATGATTTTTACCTGATCCCTGCCTGGGATCTTTGTTGTCAGGTCGCTTCCCGTCCTGATCATTATTCAGTTGATTATTCATTTTTTTCCTCCTCTTGTCATTTCTTTATTATAAAGAGAAAAACCATATAAATCAACTGCGAGATTACAAAAATACCATCGAAAAAACACCGCATTGGATATTGCCAGTGAACGTAAAGTTGTAGTATACTGTTCCCAGTGATTTGGAAAATTAAAGAGGAGAGGAAATCAGACAAATGAAAATAGGTTTTGATAATGACAAATATCTGAAAATGCAGTCAGAACACATCCGTGAAAGAATCGGTCAGTTCGGCAACAAACTTTATCTTGAATTCGGCGGCAAACTGTTTGACGACTACCATGCATCCCGTGTTCTTCCGGGTTTTGAACCGGACAGCAAGCTCCGCATGCTGATGCAGCTTTCTGATCAGGCGGAGATCGTTATTGTTATCAGTGCCAATGACATTGACAAGAATAAAATACGTGGCGATCTTGGAATCACCTATGACGAAGATGTACTCCGTCTTATGGATGAGTTTTCAAGCCGTGGCCTGTATGTGGGAAGCGTATGCATCACACAGTACTCCGGCCAGGAAAGTGCCGATCTCTTCAAAAAACGTCTGGAGAAACTGGGAATCCGTGTCTACAAGCTTTACCTGATCCCCGGCTATCCAAGCAACACTTCCTTTATTGTAAGTGACGAGGGTTATGGAAAGAATGATTATATTGAAACTACCAGACCTCTGGTCGTGATCACAGCACCGGGACCAGGAAGTGGAAAGATGGCAACCTGCCTTTCCCAGCTTTACCACGAATACAAACGAGGAGTAAAAGCCGGCTATGCAAAATTTGAGACCTTCCCGATCTGGAATCTTCCTCTGAAACATCCGGTAAACCTTGCCTACGAAGCTGCCACTGCGGATCTGAACGATGTCAACATGATCGACCCGTTCCATCTGGAGGCTTACGGCAAAACTACCGTCAACTACAACCGTGACGTAGAAGTTTTCCCTGTTGTACAGGCCATGTTTGAGAAGATCATGGGCAGCTGCCCTTATAAATCTCCGACAGATATGGGTGTCAACATGGCAGGTAACTGCATCGTTGACGATGAAGTATGCCAGGAGGCTTCCCGCCAGGAGATCATCCGCCGTTATTATAAGAGCATGAACGCTCTGGTTTCCGGCTCCGGCACAGAGAATGAGGTACGTAAGATCGAGCTTCTTCTCCAGCAGGCTCATGCAGAGATCACGGACCGTAAGGTTGTTCCGGCTGCCCTCGAAAAAGAAAAAGCAACCAATGGCCCTGCCGCCGCTATGGAACTTCCTGACGGAAAGATCGTATGCGGAAAAACCTCCGATCTTCTCGGCGCATCCGCTGCTCTTCTTCTCAATGCCCTGAAAGAGCTGGCAGGAATCGATCACGAGCTTCATGTAATCTCTCCGGATGCCATCCATCCGATCCAGCAGCTGAAGACCAAATATCTTGGAAGCAAAAATCCACGTCTTCACATTGATGAGATTCTGATCGCCCTTTCCATGAGTGCCGCAACCAGCGATGCCGCACGCCTTGCCCTGGAACAGATCCCGAATCTCCGTAGATGCCAGGCTCATACTTCCGTAATGCTTTCCGATGTGGATGTGATCAGCTTCCGTAAGCTTGGTGTTGAGCTTACCTGCGAAGCCAAGGCTGAGAAAAAGAAAGAATATCAGAAAGTCTGATCTTATAAACACCAAAATCCCCTGTGCCGGATCTACGTACAAACGCCGAACCGTACAGGGGATTTTTTTGAGGGAATCTATAATCAATCAACTTGCCGATATTTTCCTATTTAATTCATCCTATCTTTCTGATAGACAATACCACCTGTTGTAAATTTCACAACACTTCCGTTTTCGACCATATGAAAATAAGGTTCACCTTTCTGTTCTCCTGAAAATATTTTCTCAATTCCGTCACAATATATATTTATAATTTCTGGAGATAACGCATACTTTTTATAACAGTCTTTTTCTTTTTCGCAGACATGAGCAGGAAAAACGCTGCTTACTTTTTTTCTGATTTTCTTCAATTTTAAAAGGCTTTCATAGTATACACGCAAAGAAGCAGATGGGGCAAGCGGACTTTTTCCAGGATTCAAATGTCCCCACACTTCCCAGGTGAGCATGATATCTCCTGTAAAAAGCCATCCTTTCTTCTCCTCAAACAATGCAATACACCCCAGGGTATGACTGGGAACTTCCAGAACTTTAAGTTTTTTATCTCCCAGATCAAAGATATCCCCATCCCTGACTGTACAGATTTTTCTTGCCGGTCCGGGATTCCACATTTCAAACGAAAATCCCTCTTTTTCAGGAATTTCAAAGAACATGAGCTCAGACATTTCTCTCAGCTCCTGGTCTACGATCTGATGGGAAAAAGGTTCGTCATACCTTCCCACACATACTTCTTCAAATTGATAATTTCCTGAATTATGATCCACATGAGCATGAGTATTTACAACAATCAGAGATTTTTCTCCACAAAGTTTCAAAACTTCTTCTTTTAAATCGGTAAGTCCCAGTCCCGTATCCAGAAGAAGAGCTCTTTCTGTTCCATTTATCACATACATAACCGTCTTATCTATTTCATTGATCGCCCACAGATCTTTTTCCAACGGAATGATCCTGAATAACTGCATCTTCATTCCTCCTTTATTTTACAGCTCCCATTGTCAGTCCGCTTGTAATATATTTTTGTGCACAGATGTAAAGGATAATTGTGGGAATAATACACAAGGTAAGTCCTGCAATAAACAGATTCCACTGTGTGCTGGTAGCACTTCTGAACATGAAAAGATTTACCGTCAGCGGTCTCAGTTCACTGTCTCCAATGAGAATACTGGGAAGCAGAAAGTCATTCCAGGACCACATAAAAAACAATACACCAATGGTAACCGTTGCTGGTTTAACAAGTGGAAATACGATCTGCGTCATAATTCGAAAAACTCCACATCCATCTATTGCGGCTGCTTCTTCCAGCTCCCGAGGTACATTTTTCAAAAATCCCGTAAACGTCAGAATTCCAAACGCACAGAAGAATCCAATATCAAGAATGATAATTCCTCCAAGGGAATTGGTAAGATTGGTATTTGTAGCAAGTACAGAAATAGGAATCATAACTGCATGAAACGGCACGATCTGTCCGAAAACAAAATACAGATACAGATTCTGTGAGATTTTCCCACGAAGATGTGAGATTCCGAAAGCACCGGCAAACGATACGAACAGCCCTCCCAGCATAGCTCCCAATGTAATCACAACAGAATTTTTTAATGCAACTAAAAAATTCATGCTTTCCATGGCATTTTTAAAATTATCAAGATATAAAGACTTTGGTAATGCCAGAAAATCAGCCGCAATTTCCGGACTTGTTTTAATTGAATTCATAACGATCCACAATACCGGTAAAATAAAAATAAAGCCTAATATAAACATTGCTGCGGTACCTGCAATTTTCTTTTTCCATGTCATTATGACTGCACCTCTCTTTTTCTAGTAATATTAAGCTGAATCAAGGAAATTGCTGCTATGATCAAAAACAGGATCACCGATTTCGCACAGCCATACCCCATATTAAAAGTTCCAAATGCGTCATCATAAATATTCATGGCGATCGTCTGTGTTGTTTTTGAAGGTCCGCCGCCGGTTAAAGCGTAGTTAATATCAAATGCTTTAAATGCATTTGCAATAGATACAAACAGATTGATCGTAATCGTTGGCATCAGAAGCGGAAGCTGGATTTTTATAATACGATTCAGTCCCACACATCCGTCAATGCATGCCGCTTCCATCACATCAAGAGGAATCGACTGCAAACCTGTGATGTAAAGGATCATCAAAAATCCCAGGCCCTGCCACACGGTAACCACTGATACCGCCGCAAATGCTGCCGTTGAACTCCCGAACCAGCTAAACCCTGTTACTGCTTCCGAATGTAAAAGTTCTCCAATTATTGGCGTTACTTTCTGAAAAATAAATGTCCACGCCAGGGCGATCATAACTCCACTGATAATATTCGGAATAAAAAAGAACGCCCGGATCACTGGCTTACCGAAAATATGTGTATTCAACGCCAGAGCTATAAAAAAAGCCAGTACATTGGTCAGAACAATCGTAACCACTGCAAGTTTAAACGTCAAAAACATAGATTGTATAAAATCTCTATCATGAACCAAATCGACAAAGTTTTTTATTCCGATCCAGTTATGCGTTCCTTTGATCAGATTCCAACTGAAAAACGAATTCGGGATCGTTCCAAAAATTAACGGTCCTGCCAGCGCAAAAGTATAAATACACAGTGCCGGCAGCACAAGAAGGAAATAATATTTTTTCTGTTTTCTGTATAAAATGTCCGACATGTTTCCTACCCCCGTATATAGCAGGCGGACTTTTAAAAGTCCGCCTGTTTTCCTGTGTGTTTATTCTTCTGCAAGCTTTTTAAATCCTTCATCAAGAGCATCCAGTGTCTGATCTTCATCGGTTATTCCTGCAAAATATCCCTGAACATCATCGCCCAGAACATCGCTTGCTCCGCTTGGAAGCTGATTCCACAAAGTACTTCTGACCTTTCCTGCATCCATATACGCTTTCAGATCTTTATAATAATCCTTACTTGCAATTTCATCATCTGCTTCAATGTCCATGCAAGCCATAAAGCCGCCGTAGCTGTTGGTCACTGTTTTCAGCCAGTCCCCGCCATCTCCGATATAATCAAGCACTTCCAGGGCTTCATCCAAGTGTTCCCCGTTTGCGTTGGCCACGATCGCATCTGTTGCACATGCCACAACTTCTGCATCATCTGCGTTATCACTTACTGGAACTGCAAAAAATCCGATGGGAAGATCCTGTGTTACACTTCCTACAGAAATCGTTGCCGCATCTGAAAGAAAGATCATTGCTGCTTCCTGGTTTGCAAATGCATAAAATCCTGTGGCCGCATCCGAATCCATATAATTCTGTCCGGAATTTTCTTTCATAAGATCCATAAAATCAAAGACTCTGTCTACGCCATCCACCTTAAAGCTCCCTTCTCCCTTATTCATGGAATCCAGCCAGCTGTCGATCTTATCTTTTCCACCAAGTACTCCTCCGAATAAGGAGCAGAATTCCTGACTTACTGTCCAGTTATCTTTATAAATAGCGGTAAATGGTGTAATATTCGCAGCCTGAAGTTTTTCACAGACTGCTTTCATCTCATCAAAAGTTTCCGGCACTTTTTCAATTCCTGCTTTTTTAAAAAGATCTTTATTATAAAGTACACCCCACCATTCATACATCTGTGGAAATCCCCACACTTTGCCATCATAAGTAACTGCTTCTTTTGCATTGTCATAAAGTTTGTCCACAAACTCATGATCGCTTACGTCTGCCAGCAGCCCGTTCTGTGCAAAATCATATACCTGAGAATAAGAACTTACTTCAAAAAGATCCGGCAGATCTTTTGCCGCTGTCTTTGCTCCAAGATACTGGTTATAATCTCCGGACTGCATCTCCACAGATAATTTTATATTATCATGAGTCTGATTAAACCCTTCCGCTGCTTTATTGTAAATATCCGCAGCTCCGGAAGTCCACACTGCCATCTTGATCTCAACTACATCGTCTACATTTTTCAGATTACTTTTTGCGTAAACCGGCATCACTGTTCCAACAAGCCCCATTGCCATGAGCGCTGCCATTGCGCACGCTGTCACCTTTCTTCTCTTCATTTGTAAACCCTCCGTTCTTTTTTGATGAACTCATTATATTATAATTTTTAATATCAAAACAGTGCACACTTCTTGACATTATGTGTCACTTTTCATAATATGTATTGGTTTTTTTTACTCATCATTATATAATAATACCGAAAGGAGGGGTAAGAATTGTTTTCTATTACTGCAAAATTTAAAGAACACTCTATAAAATTTCGAATTCTTGTCATCGTTCTTCCAGTTGTGATTCTCAGTTATATCATTTTATTATCTTCTTTTTATATGATTTATGTAAAAGAATCCCGTAACAATATTCTTCTGGAACATGAAGAGAATACTCTGTCTATCGCAAAAAATACAGCCAGTTATTTTTCCTCACTGAACTCCAACATTGATCTGCTGCTTTACGGAACAGAAATTCAGTCTCTGATCCATTCCTATGCAGATAAAAAGCTCAGTCCGGAAGAAGTTCAGTCCCAGTGTAACACCCTTTTCTCCACATATCTTTTAGGTGCTCAGTCTAAAATTCAACGGGTTTATATTGTTCTGACCGATAATGGGATCATTTCCAATCAGACTATTTATAATTCCACCCTGGAACAACAGGAGCAAAAACTGGAGCAGCTCAGTGAGTATCTAAAACAACCAAAGGGAACTCTCTGTTATTACTATTCTCCAAAGGAACCTTATACCATCACTGCTGCCAAAAATATTTTTGACATTCAGAAACCGGAAAAGAAGATCGGTATTTTACTGACTGAGATCAATATCCGGTTTATGGAGGATATGATCACGGAGCATCAGGATTCTGAATATAGTTATTATTCCCTTTTTCAAAATAGTGACCTGGTATATACAACTTCCCCCTATGCCCCATCCGTCACAGCCAGCATGAATATGAATTATCACTCCCACAGGGGGAATAGTAATTTTTATGCCATCCGCTATTCTGTAAACGATTTCTTACAAATCGGAGGGCTTCTCAACACAACCGGCGCATTTCATTCGATCAATCGTGTATGGCGTCAGCTACTGGTTATTTCCATATTTTTTCTCTTGATACTGGTTTTCGCTGTTATTCAGATTTCAAGAACCATATCCCAGGAATTTCAGGTTTTTATCACTAAGTTAAAACAAACTTCTGTTGCCGATGAAACCGCCCTGATCCACACAGTTTCCAGCAACGAATTTTCTGAGCTGACAAAGGAATACAACCATATGCTCCTGCGCCTTCAGGAATCCGGAAAGAAGATCACGGAACAACAGATTCTTCTAAAAAACGCAGAGCTGAAAACGCTTCAGGCACAGATCAACCCACATTTTCTTTACAATACCCTGGACTGTATCTCAAGCCTGGCATCTCTTGGAAAAACAGCGCAAATCACAGATATCGTTCCAAAACTGGCTGATATCATGCGAATGAGCATCAAAGGCCCTGATCTTCTTCCTATTTCAGAAGATCTTAATTACGTAAGAGAATATTTGGATATTCAGAAAATGCGTTTCCAGGATCGGCTTCTTTTTCTGATCGAATGTAACGATCCCATGGAAGATCTGTATATCCCAAAACTGATCATACAGCCGGTCGTTGAAAACGCTATCATACATGGTATCAGTGAATCTGTGGAAAATGGCTTTCTTTCTATTCAATTATTTACTTTTAAAGACGATGTACTGATCAAAGTCTATAACACCGGCCCCCTGTTTTCTCACCAGGTAATTGAAAAGATTCACTCTGTATCACAAACTTCTTTTTCCGACCAGAAAAGCATTGGGCTTATAAATATTCAGATGCGGCTACGGTCCCAATTCGGAAATTCCTATGGACTGCTTCTTGAAAATATGGAAGACCGTACTTCTGTGTGTGTTACGATCCGTATTCCACAAATACATCAAAGGGAGGACCTGACAAAATGAAAATTCTGATCGTTGATGATGAAAAGATCATCCTGGAAAAACTTAAAATGTATATTTCACAGATTTTTACAGAAAAAGAGAATATTTTTACTTCTGACAATGCAGCAAAAGCACTGGAGATCATATCCTCTCAGCAACCAGATATCATTCTTACGGATATCCGTATGCCAGGAAAAGACGGCCTGTATATTTCTTCTTTCGTGCATAATAATTTTCCAGATAAGATCGTAATACTGATTACCGGTTTTTCTGATTTCAAGTATGCACAGACAGCGATTAAAAACCATGTTTTCGATTATATCCTAAAACCAGTAGACGAAAACGTCCTGAAAGAATCCGTATTGAAAGCTATACATACTATCACCGAACGGAAAAATCAGGCGATCATGCGCAAAAAATATGAATCCTATCTAAAAGAAAATATCAGAAATCTTCAAAAAGATTTTTTTGAACGGTTACTTTTCAGGAACACCACTTCCCTTTCTTCTTCTTTTCATGAAGAAGTCACCATGCTCCGCCTGGATCATATTAAAAGCTATTACCTTTTATACTGCAAATGTTCTACAACAGTTTCAAAAGATCTGGAAAAAGAATATTACTTTACGCATATCGCCGAACATTATCTTCAGGAACAGATTCCGGGAGCTCTTATTTTTTCTTATGGAAACGCTTTGTATTCCTTATGTCCGGACATTGATGAAAAACAACTTACAAAAATAACTAATTTCATACATGGGGAACTAAAAAAGAATCACGTTCTCATGTCCGCAGCCATCAGCAGTCACTCTGAGAATCTGTCTGAAATTCCCCTGCTTCGAAGCCAGACTGTAGAAATTTTTAATACCCTGAAAAATTCCAGTCATTTTGTCATGCTCTACCGTGATCTGGAAACCAACCCCGTTGCTGTCATGTATGAAAAATCCAACTATTTTCAGGTTCTTCTCAATTCCCTGTCTTCCGGTGACAAAACAATGATTCAAAGGCATTTTGATGAGATCTCCCAGTTTTTCACCCGGCAAACTCCTGATGAGTTCAACAGTTTTATGTATAGTTTTATGACTCTTTTTCTTTCTTTTTTTCAGTCAGCTTCCACGGAACTGTCAGATTCGGTACGTCAGATCACCAAAACACAGAAAGAGCTTTTTTCAACCTCCTCACTTCCGGAAAAAAAGACTGAAATATTTCAGGACTGGATGTTTCAGATTGCAGGCCTTCTGAATACTGATAAAATTAATAAAAACAACTACCTGACCAGTCAGCTGATTGAATATATCCGCGCAAATTATGAAAAACCTCTGAGCCTATACAGTATCGCCGATGAATTTAACCGAAGTACTCCTTATATCAGCAGACTGATCAAACAGACAACCGGCAAAAATTTTACGGATCTTCTTACCGATCTGCGTATCCAGAAAGCTAAAGAATTGCTGAAAACTTCTTCCTATCACGTAAATGAGATATCCCACATGGTAGGATATCCCAATTTTCGTTACTTCAGCCGTATTTTCAAGCAGCAAACTGGTATGACTCCCAATGATTATCGGAAGATTTCCTGCCGTTTTCACTGAATTTTTATACTGCTTCCCACACCATCCCCACCACATTTTTTGGTGACGATGATCTTATTTTCGATCCGTTCCTTCAATTCTGACACATGTGAGATAATTCCTACCAGACGTTTTCCGTCGGCCAGACTTGTCAGGGCTTTCAGGGCCTGTTCCAGGGATTCCTCATCCAAGGATCCGAATCCTTCATCTACAAACATGGAATCCAGCCGGATTCCCCCTGCGCAGGCCTGGATCTCATCAGACAGGCCCAGTGCAAGGGACAGAGATGCCTGGAAGGATTCCCCACCGGACAATGTCTTTACACTTCGTTCTGTTCCGTTATAGTGATCTATGACATTCAGATCGAGACCTGCTTTTTCTTTCTGATTTTTGCTCTGCTCCTGGCGTTTCAGTTCGTACTGACCGCTACTCATGGTCATAAGACGGAGATTGGCTCTTCGCAGGATCCGGTCAAAATATGCCATCTGGATATAAGTTTCCAGCTCGATCTTTGCCTTTCCGTTCAGTTTTCCATTGGCTGTATCCGAAAGATTTTTCATCCAGACATATTCTTTTTCCGCCGCAGTCATTTCCGTCTGACGTACCTGCACTTTATGATATATTTCCTCATTTCCCTTCTGAACAGAAAAAAGTGCTTTTCGTTTTTCCGAAAGCTGTGTTTTCTCTTCCCTAAAACGGCTGTACTGCTCTCTGAGCGCATCCTCATCTACTTCTCCGATTTCTTTTTTCTGCTCCTCAAAGTTTTTTACAACCGCTGTTATTCTTTCCTTTTCCGCCCGGATCTCCTGTAATTTCTGTTGAGCTCTTCTGCTGCTTTCTTTCAGCTCTTCATACAGCTTCCTCTGTGTTTTTATTTCCTGTTCCCGAGATTCTTTTCCACCTTCTCCGAGCTCTTCGTTCAGCTCATCCACTTTCTGTGCTTTATTCTTCCTCTCTGTTTCCAGACGTACGATGTCCTGTACAGCTTCATTGATAACTCTTCCCAGTTCTTTCAGAGTCTTTTCTCTTTCTATGATCAGCTTCTCAAGATCCTGTTTCTGTTTTGCTTCTTTTTCCTTTCCCTGAACTTTTTCTGACAGGCAGCTGAGCATATCCTGTATCTGTCTTTCAAATCCTGCAGCTGTGTTGTCCGTCACTTCTCCATTTCCTGACACCAGACTTTTCTGAATCAGTTTTCGGATCTCTTCTGCTGTTATCTGCTGCTGCTTTTTGTTTTCCACGTCTCTTGTCTGAAGACCGGCCTGTTTTCTGTCACATTGATTTTTCTCTTCCTGTAACTGAACGATCTCTGTTTCCAGCTTTTCGATCCACGTTTCTGTTTCGTTCTTCTTTTTTTTACGTTCTATTGCTATGCGAATCTCTTCCTCGCTGTCTGCCAGCTGCTTTTCACATTGGTCCTGTTTTTCTTTCAGCAAAGGGATCAGCTTTTTCCATTCCGTCTCATGTAAAAGCTCTTGTGCCTCCCTCTGGATCTGATGCCATAATGTTTTCTGGCGTTCTTTTCGTTTTCCTGCTTCCACACTCTGCGTATTTGCGTCATTCTCCAGTCTGTCCAGTTTTTGTTTCTCTCTGTCCAGGATTTCCTGATCCACAACCTGTCCTTTGGGAAGTATTCCCGGACGCGGATGCTCGAAAGAACCACATACCGGGCATGGGCAACCCTCTTTCAGTTCCTGCGCCAGGAGCCCTGCCTGCGCGTCCAGAAAACTCTGAAACAGTTTCTGGTAAACTTCTCTCTGCTTTTGTACTTTTTCAATGGAAATCTTATATTTTTCCTGCTGCTCTTTCGTGGCATTATAAGCCCCTTGAAACTCCTTAACCAGAGCAATCAGTCCTTCTAATTCTTTCTTTTTCCGAAGCCCTTCTGTCTTTTTCGTCTCTGCCTTCTGAAGTTCCAGCTCCGCGCTGTCCAACAGCGCCTTGTCTTTCTTTTGCTGCTCCAGCTCTTCCTTCTGCTGCGTTTCTTTCCGGATGATTTCTTCCTGCCATCCATCTATCTGTTTCTGTTCTTTTTTGATCTCTTCTTCCGTCAGCAGACAGCTATCATAGCTTCGTTTTTCACTGTCCAGTTTATCGTACTCAAACTTGTATTTTTGTAGTTCTTCTCCTGCATCTGCCAGTATTGAAAGGCGTTTTTTTTCTTCCTCATCTTTTTTCTGCAAAAGCTGCTCTTCGGAAATATCCTTCTCTTTTTTTTCACTGACTGTTTCAAGCTTTCCTTCGATTGTTTCCAGCTCTTTTTTCAGCTTTTCCAGCTCCTGATATTTTTTCAGCTTTTCTTCTTTTTCACGGATCCTGATTCCAAGCTCTTCACATCTGTGATCTGCATCTTTATATTTTTCCGCCACTTCTACTGCAAGCTGTAGAAGTGGTGTTAATTCTTCCAGATCTTTTTCCGCTTTTTTCTTTTTCAGCTCCAGATTTCGTTTCTGAGCCACAAGATTTTGTGCCTCTTCTGATTTTCGTATATCCTGATTAAGCGAGTCTTCTTTTTCCCGGAGCTCTTTTTCCTGTGCTTCACCATATTCCAGAAACTGCTTCAGAAGTTCCAGACTCCGCTCCAGTTTTCCCTCGAATTTTATCTTTTTCAGTTCGTCAAATTCCTCTGCCTCCTGCCATGAAGCAGTCTCCGTTTTCACTCCATCCAAATACTGGGCAATACTGCGGCGCATTTCATCATATTCCTTATATCTGGCTATTGACGCATCCTTAAGTTTCATCTGAATCTGCTGATAAAGTCCTGTGTGAAAGAGCTGTCGGAAGATCTCTCCTCTCTGTGTAGTTCCTGCCAGAAGTAATTTCTGGAAATCCCCTTGGGCGATCATTGCGATCTGTGTGAACTGATCATAACTCAGTCCCAGAAGCTGTTCCACTGCCACAGTAACATCTTTTGCCTTTGTCACCGGCTGCCGGTCATCCGGATAGATCAGCTGTGCCTCAGCTTTCCTAAGAGTCTGTCCGGTGCCTCTTTTTTTCGGAGCCATATATTCCGGACTTCGGCGCACGTGATAGGTTTTCCCCTGATAGGAAAAAACAAGCTCCACAAAAGTCTCCGTGGAATCTTTTGCATACTTACTCCGGAACATGGCGGATTCCCTTACCTCTCCACTGGCTCTTCCATATAACGCAAAGGTGATCGCATCAAAGATCGTAGTTTTTCCCGCTCCGGTGTCACCGGTGATCAGGTAGAGACCGCCCTCTCCAAGCTTTGAAAAATCAATCTCTGTTTTATCTGCATAGGGCCCGAAGGCACTGATGGTCAGTTTTTCCGGTCTCATTGTCTCACCTCCTGGATCTTACGGATCAGATCTTCGGAATATTTCCGCTGTTCTTCATTCATGGGCTGGTTATTCTGCAGTTCAAAAAATTCCTCGAAATATTCCAGCTCGGATTTCCTTTTCACCGTTTCTGTACCTGCGATTTCCTGGTTTTCTCTTGTACGTCGGTTATCATATTCCAGCCTCATCAGATTCGGATAAACAGTACGGAGCTTCTGCATTCCATCTACGATATCTTCTTCATCTGTCAGCGTGATCTGCACATAATCCTCTGTGTTTGTGTCCTGATAACTGGACAGTGATGTGATCTCCATGTATGTGCCTTTCAGTTTTCGCATATCCCGAAGAGGCTTCAGCGGAATCGCCCTGATCCTGAAATTTCCTTTTTCCAGAAGCTCCACAACTGTCACGGATTTCTGCTGTCCTGCCTCGGAAAAAGAATATTTCAAAGGAGTTCCGCAGTAGCGGATGTGCTCGCTTCCCACATTCTGAGGACTGTGGATATGGCCAAGTGCCACATAGTCAAAATCCCGGAACACATCTGCCTCCACCTGGTCGATACCTCCAACGGAGATCTCTTCAGAATCACAGCGCATGGCACCGACCACAAACTGATGGGCGATCAATACATTGCGATAACGTTTATCAATCTCCATATGTGCAACTGCCGCCTGCACTGCCTCCTGGTAGGTACGGATCTCATCCACCTCTTCTTCTCCTTCCAGTCCGTGCCTCACAGTTGCCGGACGCACAAATGGAAGCAGATGGATCCAAACTTCTCCATAGCTGTCCGTTAAACAGTACTTTTCTGTTTTTCCATCGTATACCGGGGACATACAGATCCCGCTGCTGCTCATGATCTGTGAACCGAAAGCGATCCTTTCCGCACTGTCATGATTTCCGCTGATGGCATACACCGGGAGCTTCCGCTTTGCAAGCCTGGTAAGAAACCGGTCAAAAAGCTGCACTGCCTCCGCAGAAGGAACCGGCCTGTCATAAAGATCTCCCGCAAGAAGAATTCCATCCGGTTCTTCTTTATCAATGATTCTCAGAATTTCATTCAAAATATATTTCTGATCTTCGATCATGGAAAACTCATTGACTCGTTTTCCTAGGTGAAGGTCTGATAAATGGATCAGTTTCATCGATCACCTCCTGCGCTCACCCAGCCTCCGAACAGTTCCGGTGCAAGATCGATCTCACAGGCATCCAGTACATCTTTTAGCTGTGAAGGATTGCTGACGCCGGTTACAGGCACAGTCTGGAATGGCTGATGGAAAAAGTATGCCAAAGACAGGGCCTGCAGGCTGTGGCCAGTTTCTTTCTGCAGCTTTAACAGCTTCTGATAGGTGCGAAGGTTTGTCTCGTTCCAGTAGGATCTTTTCATACTTTCTGAAAGACCTGTGATCTGTGTTTCCTTCTCCCGCATCCAGGATGCATCCACCTCTGCATCTGTACAGGAAAGCCCCATTTTCTGAAGTTTTGAAAAAAATCCCATTGCAGTGGAAGAAAACGGAACGGCAGCAGCACCTGTCTCACAGTGCCACTGATATTCTTCTCTGGAAAACTCCACAAGTGTAGGATCCGGATTTGTATTTCCTCCGGGATTGATTCCTGCAAGACTCCACTGATTGGATACTGCTGTGATCCCTGAAAGATTTCGTTCTCTCAGACACTGAGCAATTTCTTTCAGCCTCTCTGTGCGGTAATTGGAAAATCCATAATAACGGATCCGGCCTTCTTTTTTCAATTCTTCCAGAATATCCACGATTTCCTCCGCCGGTTTCTCCGGATCATCTCTGTGAAGCCAGTAAAAATCCATCTCATCTTTTCCCAGTGTACGGCAGCTCTCATCCAGGTCCATGCGGATATCTTCTTTGTTCACTCTGCTGCGGCCCGGATCCTCAAAGGAATAGTGCGCGCCCTTCGTTGCCACAATAACTTTTCCCTGCATGCCACTCTCTTTCAGCCATTTTCCTATGATCTGCTCACTGCAGTTTCCATGTCCTTTTAGCCATTTGCAATAGACATTTGCCGTATCAATAAAATTTCCACCTGCGCGTACAAATGCGTTCAGAATCTCAAAGCTTTTTTCCAGGTCTGATTTATCTCCAAATCCTGCTGTTCCGAGGCAGATAGGACTGATGTTCAGATCTGTATTGTTCAGCTGTATATATTTCATCTACGTAACCTCCCGTATTCATATATATCTTTTTCTATTATAACTTTTTTCCGTAGATCCGAACAGTATATTTCCCAACTATCCATATACCACGGCACAAAAAAATCCTCCGGCACATGCATGCCGGAGGATTTGATATTCCGTTATCTTAACAATATGATTTATTTGTAAAGTGGTCCATAGTTCTTGCAAGCGCGGAAGTCTGCACCCTCTTTTTCCATACCGAATGCGTTCCAAGCTGCCGGACGATAGATATCCTTCTCAGGAACGTTGTGCATGGATACCGGGATTCTCAGCATAGAGCACATTGTGATCAGGTCTGCACCGATGTGTCCGTAGGAGATCGCACCGTGGTTAGCACCCCAGTTGTTCATTACATCGTAAGCTGTTTTGAACGGTCCCTCTTTGCCATCGCATCTTGGAGCGAACCATGTACATGGCCATGTGTAATCTGTACGTTTCCAAAGCTTGTCAGATACCTCTTCCGGAAGGGCTACTGTCCATCCCTCTGCGATCTGAAGAACCGGTCCAAGTCCTTTTACAAGGTTCAGACGGATCATAGTTGCAGGCATCTGAGCACGTGTCTCATAACGGCTGGAGTATCCGCCTCCACGGAAGTATCCGTTGTCGGCCATACACCACTCTGTGTTGTCCATGATCGCTTTCTGGTCTGCCTCTGTAACATCCCACCACTGTTTCATAACTGGTGTTCCGTCAGCCTCTTTAGCCTGTCCGTTAGCATCCAGGCAAGCAGCACCGGAGTTGATCAGATGAAGGAATCCGCCAGCTTCTTTGGCAACACCCTCAAGGTCATATCCTGTAGCTTTCTTAACTGCCTCCGGGCTCCAGTATGTACGAACATCAGCGAAGATCTGAGCACGTCCTGTAAGAAGTTTCATGAACAGCATTCCAAGTCCGTTGAGAACGTCGTTCTCTGTAGCAAGGATGTACGGCTCACGAGCGCCATTCCAGTCGAAGGATGTGTTCAGCATAGCCTCTGCGAAGTCACCGTTCGGATAGAAGTCTGTCCACTGTCTCTGGCCCTGGAATCCAGCTGCAAGAGCATTGTGTCCGATCGCTTCCTCGGAGAATTCCGGAGCAAGATTATCACAGCCGTTCATCAGCTCTTTGATGATAACTGCCATCTTAACAACAAACTCGAACTGCTCCTCTTTCTTCTCTGGTGAGAACTGAAGCTCTTCCGGGTTCTTGTCCCAACCGATCTTGCAGGTCTCTTTTGCCCATTTGAGAGCTTTCTCAAACTCTTCGTGATCGTAGATACCCTCTGTCATACGACGGATGATCTCTACCTCATCAACAGACTCAACTCTCATTCCGAGATAGGACTCGATGAAATCAGAATCGATGATAGATCCGCCGATACCCATTGTTACAGAACCGATCTGCAGGTAGGATTTACCTCTCATGGATGCAGCTGCAACTGCTGCACGACCGAATCTTAACAGTTTCTCTTTAACGTCTTCCGGAATGGATGTGTCGTCAGCTTCCTGAACGTCATGTCCGTAGATACCGAATGCCGGAAGGCCCTTCTGTGCATGTGTAGCAAGAACGGATGCCAGATATACAGCACCAGGTCTCTCTGTTCCGTTGAATCCCCATACAGCCTTGATGGTCTGTGGATCCATATCCATGGTCTCAGCTCCGTAGCACCAGCATGGTGTAACTGTAAGAGTGATATCTACACCCTCTTTACGGAATTTATCCGCACATGCAGCGCTCTCACCAACACGTCCGATGGTGGTATCAGCAATAACAACTTTTACAGGCTCACCATTTGAATATTTCAGGTTCTCCTCGAAAAGCTTTGCTGCGGATTTGGCCATGTTCATAGTCTGATCTTCCAGAGATCCTCTTACATCGAGGGCTCCTCTACGTCCGTCGATGGTTGGTCTGATACCGATAACCGGATAGCTGCCTACTAATCTGCTCTTTGCCATAGTAACAATTACCTCCTAAATTTATATTCACTATTATAACTTACAGTTTTTTCACGTTCTGACAACTCCTGTCCGAACTATGCTTTTATTATACGATTGCATCTTTTAAATTACTTGTGTTATAATAGCAAAAAACAGTACAATATTCACTTTTTCATATGAGTTCCTAAAAAATCTATAAAATTTAAGAAAGAAGGGTTGTATTTTGCACGATCTTGGAAGAAATGAGGACAGACTTCGAGGTACCTATGAATTTCCTTTTGAATTCCACCACATTGACAGCAGCCATCCACGCTATGTCATGTCCTACCACTGGCATGTAGAATGTGAAATCATGCGTGTATTACAGGGCACTCTCACCGTCACTTTAGACGAAAAAAGTTTTACAGCAAAAGCCGGAGATGTGATTTTTGTCAATAGTGGAGTTCTGCATTCCGGAATTCCTCAGGATTGTATCTATCAGTGCATTGTTTTTGATATGAACATGTTTCTGAAATTTAATTCCGTCTGCACAGAATATATGCAGAAGATCAGCCACCAGGAGCTGCTGATCTATCACCATTTCACCGAAAAGCAGCCTGATATCCAGAGAGCGGTGAACTCTCTTTTTGATTCTTTCTGGCAGAGGAAGCCAGGATATGAGCTGGTTGTGTTTGGACAATTTTACCACTTTTTCGGATTGGTTTTTGGTAATCATTACTACCTGGAAAGCCTGCGGAAAACCAGACGAGATTACAAGCGCATTGTCCAGCTGAAGCAGGTCGTGGAATTTATTGAAAAGAACTATGCCAGCCCCATTACCCTGCAGGAGCTTTCCGCTTCGGTTTCCATGTCTCCCAAATATTTCTGCCGGTTCTTTTCCGAGATGACGCATCAGACACCAATGGATTACCTCAACCGCCAGAGGATCGAGCAGGCCTGCTGCCAGCTGGCTACCACCGATGATTCCATCACAGAGATTGCCTATCGGAATGGCTTTAATGATCTGAGCTATTTTATCCGTACCTTCAAAAAGTACAAGGGGATCACCCCCGGCAAATATAAAAGACGCTGAAATATTTTTCCACGTCTTAATGGCACATATCAGAGTATTACATGACAAAAAGCAGGATCTCGCACATATTGCGGATATCCTGCTTTTTGAGGAATTGGGCTGTTTTATGTAAATACAGCTTTTTCGGCCTGGCGGAGAACAGTCATGCCGGAACGGATTCCCGTTTTGCAGACGGGCTATGTTCATGTCTTTATGAATACATGCTACTCTTCTGTATGAGAAAAAAAGCCGGCAGGGCAGATTTTCTGCATGAAAAAGCCGACGCAGATCGTGAAGGAGCCTGATCTCTGTTTACGCAGTGACCAGCACCAGATTATGTCTTAATTGAAAGCGGATACGATCATCCACCTCACTGCTTGCTTCTGACCAACGGATATCTCACACAGTTGGTCCATCTACTCGAAGGGATTCCACTGCTGCATAGAACTCTGCTTGCGAAATGCCTGTACGCTGCACCGGAACATGCAGCAGAAATATGATACAGTTAAAAACGATCCGGCCGCATTATAGCCGCCGGATGTTTCCTGCTTGTCTTATTCTAACAAATGCCTCTTTAAAATGCAAGAAATTTCAGAACATTTCGCTCTTCATTTTTCGACGGCAAAAGTCTATTTCCTACAGATTTTTCACCGCGTCTATAAACCTTTTTCCGTATTTTTCGTACTTGTGCCTGCCGACTCCTGTCACATTCAGCATTTCCTCCTCGTTTCCGGGCTTCAGAATGCACATATGGATAAGGGTTTTGTCGGAAAAGACCATATAAGGGGGGATTTTTTCCTCTCTGGCGATTTCCAGGCGAAGAGCACGGAGCTTCTGAAAAAGGGGCTCATCCTGTTCTCCCAGCTCCCCGACTGCAGATTTCGGAAGTCTGCTCCGTTTCTCTTTTTTCTTCGTCTCCAGCTCTTTTGGCATTTTCATTGTGAGGATATGCGCCTCCTCCAGAAATGACCTGGAAGCGGCGGTCAACTTCACAATCGTATATCCGTCATCCGTCAGATGAAGATATTCCTTCAGTACCAGATAATTAAAGATCTGCCGCAGCCGGTGTGCCGGAATCTTTGCACAGACTCCGTATTCCGGATTTCCATCCATCTCATACTGCCGGATCTTCGCCGTAGATGCGCCGCGCAGAGTATCCAGGATCACGTTCACCCCGTATCTCTGACCACTGCTTTCCACGCACCGGATCATTGCCCTGGCCTCCTGGCTCACATCCTGCTCTTCAAACTCGGTCTGGCAGTTCAGGCAGTTTCCGCAGTAGCTTTTTCCGTATTCCCCAAAATATTTCAGGATGTACTCACGCAGACAATCATGGGTAAAGCAGTAAAAGGTCATCTGCTTCAGCCTCTCCTGATCACGCTCCCGGACAAGGCGCCAGGCTGCCGCTTCCATTTCCTGGTTATCCTGTCCTCTCTCGATAAGATACTGATTGGTAACCACATCCTTCCCGCTGTAAAGCAGGATACATTCCGCAGGATCGCCGTCACGGCCCGCACGGCCTGCTTCCTGATAATAGCCTTCCATGTTCTTCGGCATATTATAATGAATGACATAACGCACATCGGACTTGTCGATTCCCATTCCAAATGCATTGGTGGCTACCATCACACGACAGCGGTCATAAATAAAATCATCCTGATTGTTCCGGCGTTCCTCATCGGAAAGTCCTGCATGATATCTGGTGGCCGTGATGCCGTCACGGATCAGCTTTCCGCAAACCTCCTCCACCACCTTTCTGGTGAGACAGTAGATGATTCCACTGTCGTCCGGATGCTCCAGTATGTAATCGTGTACTTCCTTATATTTATCTTTCGGTGTTTTCACTGCAAAATAAAGGTTTTCCCGATCAAATCCTGTGGTTGTGCAAAAGGGATCCTGAAGCCCCAGAAGTCTTGCAATATCCTCCCTGACCTCCTTCGTAGCTGTAGCTGTAAATGCACCGATCACCGGTCTTTTTGGAAGCTGTGCCACAAACTCTGCGATCTTCAGATAGCTTGGCCGAAAATCCTGTCCCCACTGTGATACACAGTGTGACTCATCCACTGCGATCATGGAAATATCCGCGCTCAGCGCAAAATCCAGAAACGCCTCTGTGGTAAGCCTCTCCGGTGCTACATAGATGATCGGATATCGTCCTGCCTTTGCATAGCGCAAGGCTGTGAAATACTGCCCCTGCGTCAGAGAGCTGTTGAGGTATGCTGCTGAGATACCGACCTGGTTCAGGCTTCTCACCTGATCCTTCATAAGGGAGATCAACGGTGATATTACCAGTGTGATCCCCTTCATCATCAGTGCCGGTACCTGATAGCAGATGGATTTTCCTGCGCCGGTTGGCATCACTGCCAGAACATCTTTTCCTGCAAGAAGCGCATCGATCACCGCTTCCTGCCCTTCTCTGAATGTATCATACCCGAAATGGGTCTTTAAAAGTTCCTGTTTCGTCATAAATCGACATGATCCTTTCTGTTACGTTCCCACCGGAACTGTAACGCTTCTCTTTTTCATTGTCGAATCGCTGCTGTTTTCCGAATATTTTATTTTAACATATTTACAGATAAATTGCCAATTGATACAAAAAAATCACAAAGCACTTCCTCTCTGGTTTCCTGTTATAATGATATAAGAGAAAGAGTCTGTTTATACTGTTCCGCAGCAGAGGACCATGAATTCATGGAGTACCCGGGCCTCTGTTCAGTAACAGCCGGAATGCTCATAAAAAAAGGAGGTTTGTTATGTGTAAAAGAAAAATAAAAACCATCGAAGCAATTTTTTTCCTGTTTCTTTTTTCCGTTATTGTGCTCCTGCTTCCCCAGGATGCCCACGCCAGAGTCCGGGTCGTGACCAAAGGAACCACTTCCACTATCCGTGATACCGACGGTGTGATCGAAGATGAGTCTTCAGACATTAATTTCCCGATCAACATCAAAAATGCAAACTGCCAAAAACGGGTCTATGCCGTGACAGTTCGTGTAAGCTTTTATTCACCCAAGGGAGTCATCCCAAAAAGCACCACATTTTCCATCGATGGGATCAATGTGGTTAAGCTGAGCACTTCAAATTATACACCACTGGCATACAAGGAAACCTTTTTCACCTACGATGACAACATAGAGGATGGCTACCTGGAGTTCGATTTCGGCAATAAAGAATGTCCGGTACCGGTAGACTGTGACTATGAGGTTACCATCAAACAGGCTGTTCCGGAAATTTTTATCACCAACAACAATTATCTGAACCAGAGCATCCGAACCGGAAAAACCACTTCCATCGGAATCGAGATTTCTGATCCCTACGTAAAAACCATCAGCAAATCAAAATTCAAGGTTACTTCTTCCAACAGCTCTGTTCTCAAGGTACAGAGCATCACTCAGGATTCCAAAAAACGCAGCCGTTTCACAGTTACCCTGAAGGGCATGAAAGCTGGATCCGCAAAGATCACTTTATCCTATCCAAAGGCCGCAGCCTGTAAGCTGACCGGAAAAGTAACCTCGCCTTCAAAAACCGTAGCAACCTTCCGCGCTTCCAAGACTACACTCAAGGTTGGTTCCAAGGTCAGCATGCGTTCTCTTATCAATCTAAAGGGCGGTACCAATCTGACCATCAAAAATGCAAAATCCAGCAAGCCTTCTGTACTTGCCATTTCCGGAAACTATCTTGTCCCAAAGAAAAAAGGGTCAGCCACGGTTACCGCAAACTTAAACGGTGTCAATCGTAAGATCACTATTACCGTGTCCGCACCGGCCGCCAAACCTACCGTCAAAAATCTGAAGATCAGTGTTGCCGGTATCAAGTATGGCCCCAATGACATGAAGACCTATTATACCTTAAAATTTACCAATACTTCTGCAAAAACCATCACCACCGCAAAAGTACAGATCACCACCGGTTCCGGTATCTATGACCAGATGTACTGGACCAAGAACCTGACACTGAACCTAAAGCCCGGAAAATCCATGACAAAAACCTATTTCATCCAGAACATGGTCCAGGCGCCGGAAAAAAGTGATATTTCCGTTAAATGCCTGAAGATTAGCTGGAAATAAATAATTCAAAAGGGACGTGCCGCAGTATTGATTTAAAAATCATCACTGCAACACGTCCCTTTTATTTATTCTCTCTGAGCTGTCTATACGTTTTGTTTTTATCCTACAGTACCTCATTCAGTACCTGCAGTCCATACTCTGCAAGGCTGTTATCCTCTTCGCCGGTACCGCCGCTGATACCGAGACCGCCGATGATGGTGTCTCCAACCTTCAGGGGTACACCGCCTCCGAATATCACAATATTGTCACTCATTTTTCCAAGACCATAAAATGTCTGGCCCGGTTGTGTCAGTCTGGAAAGCTCCATGGTGGACATCTTCACTGCAACCGATGTATAAGCCTTCTTCAAAGCCACCTCAAAGCTTACAAGAAAAGATCCATCCATCACATGAACCGCAACCGGATTTCCATCCGGGCTGCATATCGCAATTACGGAAGGCTTGTTTCTTCTCAAAGCTTCCTGCTCGATCTTCTCAATAAGCCTCTTGGCAGAATCCAATGTGATACGACCCTGGATACCCATACGCTTCAGCACTTCCTGGATCATCGCCGTGTTTGCTGCTATACTGTCATTCTGTGCCATTGCCGTATTTCCTCCCGCTGCTGTCGTCACAGTCCCATTCTGCACATCAAAAGCCTGTACATCCCTTTTCTGCACCATCTGCGAATCCTGTGCTCTTACATCCACCGCCGATGTACCCGCTGCAACATCCGCACTACTTCCAACAGCCTCTGCCCCAACATTAGCTACAATCCCAGCAGTTTCTGCTTTCACAGATTCCTGAACACTTTCAGAAATATCTGTCTTCTTCTCTTCAATCTTCGCTGCATCCACATACCTTGCCAACACATAAAAATAATCCGACAATCGATTCATATATTTCTTGGCTCCGGTATCCGATCCAAACTTCACGCTGACCAGCGCAAGCTCTCTCTCAGCCCTCCGTGCCACAGCTCTTGTCACATCAATCTCAGCCGCAACTCGGGAATCCCCCGGAAGAATCGGAAGCCTCTCTCCGGAAAAAATCTCTTTCATCCGGCCAATCTCCTCCTCCAGAAGCTCCGTCCGGTCTTCACTGACCTTAAACTCCCGATTATAAGGATCAGAAACCCCATCTATGATCTTCTTCAAAGTCTCCGAGATTTTCTCCAGCATCCGGACAACATCCACATCATCAACCAGAACCCGCACAAGCCCAATATGACTCATCAGCTCCTCAACTGACCCCATCAGACAAATCCGATCATCCGACTTTGAAACATTCTTCGTATGGGAAAGATCCGTCATCCCCTTATCACCATACCCGGTATAAACCTCCATCCCAGCTCAACCTCCCAGCAACTCCTGATAAATAATCCCACCCATATCAGACCAATTTTACAATCCTCGAAATGCTACGCATACCACACGTACGTAAACACACACCACAACCATCCCGGCAAACCAAGCGCGGCGTTCACAAACGCGCCAGCCCCTGCCAACAACGTCACACATCCAAAGCGCCCACGGCGCCCCATCGGCACAACGTTCAACCCGGAACAACCGCAGCATACAGGCACAAGTCAATACCCTTCCGCCCGCCACAGTCAAGCACTCTAAAAAAAGCCCGAGGGGTGTGCAGAGGGGCCGCGGCTTTGCGGCCCCTTTGCGGTTTTCATCTTTTATCAAAAAGACCAAAGTTTAGTATAAATCTTAACAATATCCTCTTTCTTCGGTACACGCGGATTTGCCGCTGTGCAGGCATCCGCAAGTGCCATATCCGCCATCTTATCAACCGCCGCAAAATAAGCATCCGGTGTGATCGTCTTCATCTCTTCGATGGTAAGCGGGATATTCATCTCTTTCTGCATAAACTGAATCCAGTTTACAAGAGATCTTACGCTCATAACTTCGTTATAATTGCTCAGTCCAAGAAGATGTGCAATATTGGAATATCTCTTTACTGCCGGAAGATATTCTTTCTGGCTTCTGCTGCGTTTGTTGATATTTGCATTATATTCAACAATATGCGGCAACAGCATCGCATTAGCTCTTCCGTGAGGAATATGGAAAATAGCACCCAGCTGATGAGCCATACTGTGAGTAATTCCAAGACCTGCTGCATTGAAGGAAAGTCCTGCCAGACAGGACGCTACATGCATCTTCTGTCTTGCATGCATATCATTACCGTCAACATATGCACGATAAAGATATACGCCACAGATCTCGATTGCTTTCTCTGCAAGTGCAGATGTAAACTCATTATGGTTGATGCTGACATAAGACTCAATTGCATGAGTCAGAACATCCATACCTGTATCTGCTGTAATCGCAGGCGGAACACTACGTACAAGCTCCGCATCCAGAATTGCCTCATCAGCGGTCAGGCTTTCTGAGATCAGCGGATACTTCACATGTGCTTCTGTATCATTTACAACTGCAAAAGAAGTAACCTCGGAACCGGTACCACTTGTTGTAGGAATGGCAACCAGTCCGACTTTTCCGTAATTATTGATCTTCAGGGCAAACTCACGGATTGCCTTGGAGGAGTCGATGGCAGAACCACCACCTACTGCAACAATAGCTTCCGGCTGATACTGAAGGAATTTCTTAACTCCTTCGGCAATTTTTCCAACCGGTGCATCCGGAACAACATCACAGAAAATATCAAATTCTTTTCCACCTGCCTGAAGCGGTTTTGTGATCATATCGATCATTCCGCTTTTTACAACAAACGGGTCTGTGATAACAAGGACTCTTTTGTATGGAATTTCTTTCAGTCTTCCCAGGGCATCAGCTCCAAAATGGATGGCTGTTTTCATTTCAAATGTATTCATAGAAACTGCTCCCTCTCGTCATACCGAAACACAGGTCTCTTTTGTCTGCCTGTGGCCGGATAAAGTAAAGCGGATCTCCGCATTCCGCATACACTGCATGCTCATGAACACAATCGTTTTCCGATATATGTCCAACCTATTTCGGGTAGATGCATTCGATCTTATGCGCGCTGAAATGCTTCAGCCACTTTTCAGACGGCTTTTTGTCTGTGATGACCGTCTCGATATCCCGCAGCTGTCCTGCCACGGAAAAAGCAGTCTGATCAAATTTCGTGCTGTCTACCACCAGAATACGCATTTTTCCGGAATTGATCATGGCTTTTTTGGTTGTTCCAAAGGCTTCTTTGGATTCCATGATCCCCATATCCTCGTTTAATGCCTTACAGGAAAAGATCACCTTGTCCACATAATAAGAACGGATCACTTCTTCGGTTCTGGCACCAAGAAATGCAAGATACCCTTCCTTCATCACTCCACCGGTGGAAATAATATTCCAGCCGGATACATCAGAGAGTTCCAGAAGGATCTCCATAGAATTGGTAACAACGGTGAGACGTTCTTTTTCTTTCAGCGCCTTGGCCACAAAAACTGCCGTTGTGCTGGCATCCAGAAAAATGTGATCTCCGTCATTCACCATGGAAGCAGCAATCTCCGCCATTTTCTGCTTTCCCTGTACATTCTGGTTTTTACGAACATTAAATGGTAAATCAATACCGACATCTTCGTTGATCACCGCACCGCCATAACTCTTTGTGGCAAGTCCCTCTTTTTCCAGCTTGTCCAGATCACGGCGGATGGTTTCTTCTGAGACACTGTAAAGCTGGCTTAGTTCACTTACAACAACCCTTTTCTCTTCCTGTAATTTCTCGAGAATCAGATTTCTTCTCTCTAATGCTAGCATAAGATGCCTCCTTTTCAGATGTCATTGCAGGGATACCCTTCAAAAGGATATCCCTCAGATATAAAGACAATATTAAAGGATCGTATCGATCATTCTCTTGTCCGGATGAGCGATCACTGAGGAATCCATGTACATTCCTTTTTCAGCTACCAGCTCTTTTGCTCTTTCGATAGAAGCCTCTACTGCAGAAACCTCGCCGGTAAGGAGCATGTAAGATTTACCGCACATACCCTTGGCGATACGAAGCTCGATCAGATCAACGATAGCTGTCTTAGCTGCCTGATCTGCTGCCTCGATGATAGATGCTGCATCATAGGTCTCAAGAATTCCCAGGGCACTGATCTCCTCGACCTGTGTGGTTCCGTAGATTGCCGGGAAAATGGACTCATGTGGATTGCCCAGTACAAAACTGTCAATACATTTGTCCTCGTATGTTGTTACAGCCGTGTCTACAGCAGCTTTTACTGCGCTTAAATCTCCGGTGATAATTGCAATATATTTTCCCGGACATACTGTCTGCGCCTCCACGATCTCTACTTCAGATGTCTTAACCATGGCATCTGCTGCAGTGATACCAGCTGGTGTGGTTTTAAACTCAATCATTCCGATTGCTCTACTCATTTTGTGCACGTCCTTTCTAATTTCTTGCAATTACAACATGGCGGTCTGTCACTTCTGTAACCTTACCGCTGATGGTTGCATGGATTCCGACACTTAATCCTTGTGCAGGCTGTGCGATCATCTGGCCTTCTGTTACCATATCGCCTACATTTACGATTGCCTGTGCCGGTGCACCGATATGCTGGCTTAAGAGAACCTTTACCTTCGATACGTTTACAAGTTCTTCCTGAAGCGGTGCATCCTTGTCATATCTGGTAAGTCCCAGACGTGCCATCAGACGCTCCTCAGGAACCTTGCGGTATTCTCTGGACTCCTGAACCGGCTTCGGCTGAACACCCTGAGGTGGTCTGATTCCGGCCTTACGAAGTCCGCCCTTCATATCTGCAAGCAGTGTTCTCGGAGCCAGGCTCTGCGGACACGCATACATCTCGCAGACGCCACAGGAGCTGCAGAATGCAGAATTGATATAAGGATTCACATTTCTGAAATCCTGATTGGATGCTGCCATCATGAACATTGCCGGATCGATCGGGTGTCCCAGATTGTGTCTCGGGCAAAGATCTGTACATGTATGGCAGTGGCAGCAGATGGATGCTGCTCTCTTCAGATCTATAGAAGAAGTCCGCTGCTTCTTCATGACAATAACATGGTCCTTTGGAAGAACCAGGATTGCGTTCGTTGTTTTTGTAACCGGATCAGAACCGTTTCCGATACGTCCCATCATCGGGCCGCCTACGAAATATACAGGATCTTTCACAGTTGTTCCGCCTGCCTGGGCAACAACCTCTTCCAGTGTGCATCCCAGTGGAACTTTCACTGTAACAGGATTCTCAACTTCTGCAACAACGGAAACATATTTGCTTGTAACCGGTTTGTGTTCTTCTACCGCGCGGTATACATTGTAGAGTGTCTCTACATTGAATACGGCTACTCCCTGCTCGATTGGCAGTCCTCCTGGCCGTACCACACGTCCGGTTGCCTCATAAATAAGAACAACCTCATCACCCATCGGATAAACCTCATCCAGAAGATGGATCTTAACCCTCGGGAATTCTTCAATATGCTGATTTAAAGCATTGATCGTCTGTACATAAGACTTTTTGATTCCGATAATGGCCTGTGAAGCTCCTACCGTCTCCGCAACCATATCGAATGTTTTCATGATCTCGTATGCGTGCTTCTCCAACAACTGTCTGTGAAGTTTCAGTAATGGTTCGCACTCTGCACAGTTCATAAGAATGGTATCCGCTTTGTCTGTCAGTTTCATGTATGTAGGGAAACCTGCTCCACCTGCTCCGACAACACCATTCTCCTGCATAATTTTCTGTAATTCTTTGATATCCATGGCGTTACTCCAATCCTGCACCGTCGTCTACGATACCGACGATGGCGGCATCTACCGGTGCTGTTTCTACGCCGCAGCCAATTCTTGCTGCGCTTCCTTGTGCCACCAATACATATTCGCCGATTCCCGCACCGATGATATCGATGGCAACAATCTGGCTGTGCTCGGCCTTCATATGATGCACCGGCTCCACGATCATGAACTTATTTCCTATCAGTTTTTCACTTTTTCGTGTGGAAACAATACTTCCAACTACTTTGCCTACAATCATATGAGCCTCCGTTTTTCTCTATATCCTCTGCTGGGGATGCCGGAAACGGCATCCCCGAAGGAGGAATATTATTTGATTATGGTAACTGTATTGCCTGTGGCAATTCTTGCTGCATTTGCTTCATCTGTATCAATATGCATTTCCAGTGTAAAGCTGTCATCAACACGGATCTTAACCTGATTAAAGATCGTTCCGCGCTCATTGTCAGCTTTGACGGAAACAACATCACCATCATGTACACCCGCAGCCTGGGCATCCTTCGGAGCCATGTGAATGTGACGCATAGCCACAATACATCCCTCTTTCAGATAAATGGCACCTTTCGGTCCGACGACGGCGATCGGTGCACTTCCTGCAAGATCACCGGACATACGTACCGGAACCTTCATTCCCAGCTTGATCGCATCTGTTGCGGAAACCTCAACCTGTGATTTACTGCGGACAGGTCCGAGGATCCTTACATTCTCGATCGCACGGAGCTTCAGTCCCACAATGGTAACTGTTTCGTTGGATGCAAACTGTCCGCCCATCAGATCCTTTTTCTTTGTGAGCTGATAGCCTTCTCCGAACAGCGCCTCCACATGCTCCTGTGTCAGGTGAATATGTCTTGCGGAAACTCCGATAGGAACAACGAAACCATTGCCCTTGTCTTCGTTTTTGTTGATCGCATCGATCACCATTTTTGTGATCATTTCAATATTATTCGTTTCCAAGAGTACACCTGCTTTCTTTCGGTTTCATGACTGAACTTAACTCAAAACACACCGGCCGGAAGCCTTAATGGCCCTCAGGCCGGTGCGTCTTGGAACTGATCAGTTAGATTATTTAAGAACCGGAAGGATTTTCTCTACGTCTGTATGAGGTCTCGGAATTACGTGTGTAGCTACAAGCTCTCCAAGTCTGGATGCTGCTGCGCTTCCGCTCTCTACTGCAGATTTAACTGCTCCTACATCTCCACGAACCATAACTGTTACAAGACCGGAACCGATCTTCTCTGTTCCTACCAGAGCAACGTTAGCTGCTTTACACATCTGGTCAGCTGCCTCGATAGCTGCTGTAAGTCCTCTTGTCTCAACCATTCCTAATGCTTCCTGTGTCATGATCATATCCTCCTTGTGGATTATAAATGCTTTATTTGTTCTGTTTACTTCTGACTATTTTGGTGCAACAGCTTATTTTTTGCTGCTGTTTTTGCTTTCCAGTGCTTCTTCCGGATTTTCCTGCTGTCTCTTTTTCCATCGGCTTGCACTCAGCTCAACCAGTTTGACGATTTCCTCGTGAGGATTGGCAATTACCGCATAGCTGGCAGGTTTTTTGATTGCCTGCTCCACTGCTGCATTGACAGCTGCTGTAACTGCTGATACATCGCCTTGTACGATCAGGGTCACCAGTCGTCCGCCCAGCTTACGCTCCCATGACGCCAGCTCAACGTCTGCCGTTTTGCACATGATGTCCAGGGCATTGATCGCCGCAACTACACCAGTGATTTCTATAAATCCATATGATTTTCCCATGAGCGAACTCCTTAACTAATTTCTATTCCTCTCAAAGCCTGAATCAGAGCTTTGGAAGGATTTTCTCTACGTCTGTATGAGGTCTCGGGATTACGTGTGTAGCTACGAGCTCTCCAAGTCTGGATGCTGCTGCGCTTCCGCTCTCTACTGCTGCTTTTACAGCGCCTACGTCTCCACGAACCATAACAGTTACAAGACCGGAACCGATCTTCTCTGTTCCTACCAGAGCAACCTCTGCTGCTTTTGTCATTGCATCTGCTGCCTCGATCGCAGCTGTGAGGCCTCTTGTCTCAACCATTCCTAATGCTTCCTGTGCCATGATTCTATCCTCCTGAATCTTATCTTCGTTACATTTTTATCATATATGATTCCGCCACTTTTGTAAAGTGAACTTCGGAATCCTCTCAATCTTTATCCAGGGCGCTGATTTTCAGCATTTTCTGTGTACCTGGTTCCGGGTTGGGGATTATGTAATGCTGTACCACGCCTGTCATGCTCTCTGCGACTTTCATGCCGGCTTCTACCGCTGCCGTGACATCTGACACGCTTCCGCGGTACTTGATGCAGACAAGAAGCGGTACTGGCAGGCTGTCCGCATTCGCCGGTTTATTCTTATCGAATACCTCCAGGTGGACATTTGCAGCCTTGCACCCGGCGTCAGCTGCCACAAAGGCTGTCGCAAGTCCGAAGACCTCCAGAATTCCTACAGCTTCTGCCATGTTGCTTCTCCTTTCCCGTTAAGGTTATTTGTTAACAATCGCGATCTTAAGACCTGTCATTGCCAGGTTTGTCTCAAGTGCCTCGTTGATCTCCTCAAGCGGGAACTTGTGTGTGATCAGCTCAGACATTGGAAGTCCGATTGCTTTTGCTCTCTTAAGGAAATCAAATGTTGTTGCATAGTCTCTGAGGTTGTATACCCAGGAACCAACAAGGTTGATCTCTTTGGAGCAGAGGTCGAAGTGCGGGTTGATGGTAGCGTCTCCACCGTTGATGAAGAAACCAAGCTCGCAAAGACCGCCGCCGTTGCGGATAAATTTGTAGATGTTGGAGTGTGCATGAGGATTTCCAGTACACTGGAAAGCGAAATCTGCAAGATGTCCGCCCTGAGCCTCTTTAACAGCCTCAGTAAGTGCCTCAATGCCCTTGAAGTTCATGAAGTTAACGGTTGTGTTTGCTCCCATTCTCTTGGCAAACTCAAGACGTTTCTCATTTCCGTCTACTGCACAGATATTATGAACGCCCATTGTATGGAGAACTGCGATGCAGATAAGACCGATCGGTCCGCAACCCTGAACAACAACTCTGCTGTTGAATTTCAGGATTCCTGTTGTTTTTGCTCTCTCTACAGCATGTACAAGTACTGCACATGGCTCGATGAGGATACGGGAATCAAGATCCAGGTCACTTACATTAAAGAATGTAGAACCGAATTTTCCGCCTCTGATGAAGATGTAATCAGCGAACCAGCCGTTGAATTTAACGTCGTCATCCGGAAGAAGTCCATATACGTCAGCGCCGCCTACGTTCTTCTTGTTAAGGTCGAACATTGTGATTTCCGGATCATCTTTGAAGATCATACAGGTAACGATCTTGTCGCCGACTTTAACCGGTTTACCAGCTGTATCAACTTTAACGTTTTTACCCATTTTTACGATCTCACCGGTTCCCTCATGTCCGAGAACTACTGGGATAAGACCAAACGGGTCATTTTTGTACTCATGAGCATCTGTTCCGCAGACGCCGCAGCCCTCAACTTTAACGAGGATGTCGTCGTCACCAACTTCTGGAAGATCATACTCCTGAAGCTCAAAATGTTTCTTCTCTGTCATCATTGCTACTCTTGCTTTTTTCGGAATTGTGTTTCCTGCCGGAGCAGCCGGAGCGCTTGTTGCAGCAGCTGCTGCAGGAGCGTTTCCTGTCATGCCGGAGAGAACCTGTTTAACGATTTCTTCGATATTTACATTGTTCATATCCATTGTTTCTGTTCCTCCTGATTAACGAATGCAAAGGCTGTCTGTCATTACGCAGCGTCTTCTCTTTGTGAATGTGCTTGCGCTTGTAAGTCCCTCACCGGTACGGCTTGCAATGGTGAATGTACAGAAACCTTCTCCGCCAAATCCAAGTGCGGAATAGGACGGGCCGTTCTTTACAAGGATTGCGGTATCAATTGCTTTCGCATATTTTGTAATGTTATCAATATTCTTGGAATGAATATGTGCGGAATGACGGTTGCCATGCTCAAGCCATACAGCCTGCTCTACAGCATCGTCAAAATCCTTAGCTCTTACGATTCCGAGGATTGGCATCATAAGCTCTGTTGTGATGAGCGGATGTTCCTTCGGTCCTTCGAAGATAATGCAGCGGGTATTTGCCGGTGCCTGAACTCCGATCATGGAAAGAAGTGTCTTCGCGTCACGTCCTACACATTTACGGTTCAGCTTGCCACCTGCAAGTACAGTCTCAACAAGTTTGTCCTGCTCTTCCTTGGATGCAAGATAGCAGTCATTCTCTGTGATCATGTAGTGCATTAACTCATCAACTACGGAAGATACTGCAACAACTTCCTTCTCAGCGATACATGGAAGATTGTTATCGAATGTACATCCGTTTACGATATCCTGAGCTGCCTTACGGATATCAGCAGTATCATCAACCAGTGCCGGTGGGTTACCTGCTCCTGCACCGATTCCTCTCTTACCGGAGGAAAGAACTGCTGTTACAACACCAGGGCCGCCTGTTGCTGCGATCAGATGGATATCTTTATGTTTCATCATAATATTGCTGGTCTCAAGTGTTGGTTTCTCAACTGTGACAGCGATATTATCCGGGCCGCCTGATTCCAGGGAAGCCTCATTTAAAAGATTGATTGCGTAAATAGAAGTTTTAACTGCTGCCGGATGTGGGTTGAATACTACTGTATTTCCGCCTGCCAGCATACCCATTGTGTTGCAGAGAACTGTTTCACTCGGGTTAGTACATGGTGTGATCGCGCCGATAACACCAAACGGTCCCATCTCGATCAGAGTCAGTCCTCTGTCTCCGGACCATGCAGTTGTTGTAATGTCTTCTGTTCCAGGTGTCTTGTCTGCTACCAGGTGATGCTTCAGGATCTTATCTCCTACATTACCCATACCAGTTTCCTCAACACCCATACGTGCCAGTACTTCCGCATTTTCTTTGATCTTCTTGCGGATGCAGGTGATGATCTTTTCTCTCTGGTCCATAGACATTGTCTTAACTACCAACTGAGCCTTCTTGGCTGCTTCGATAGCATCATTCATATCCTTGAAAACGCCATGTTTTCCGGCCGGAGCATCTGCGATCTGCATTTTTGCCATAACTTCCTGTACAATTTCCTGTACCATATTCTCACTTATTGGCATGAGATGTCCTCCTTAATATTCCGTCAAAAATTTATTTCAGGCCAAGCTGAGCCATAACCTGTTTTGTGATCTGAGCAACAAGCTCTGCATCATTCTTTGCTGCATCTGCTGCAGGAGCTGCATCTTTATCACAATCACAGTCTTTTCCAACGAAATCATACTGATATCCTGGGAACTGTTTGTAGTCCTCGCTGTGGCATGCACCGCCGCAGTTGTGGCAGTTCTTGCCGTCTTTGTTCAGGCAGAGGCTTGCCGGATGTTTTCCAGGCATACCGAATTTACGACGGATCGCATAGAGCTTCTCGATGTTCTCTTTGTCGAATTCCTTCGGTCCGCCAAGGAGCTTGGTCTGATACAGAAGCTGTGCGTAGAACTCTACAGACTCCATCTTCATGTATGCAGCGTTAAGGTCTGTGCTCCATGTAAGTGCTCCGTGGTTCTCAAGAAGTACTGCATCAAAGTATGGAAGGTATTTCTCAAGGTTGTCCGGAATCTCCATTGTGGAAGGTGTACCATACTCAGCGATCGGAACACATCCCAGAGCGATAACTGCCTCCGGCATGATCGGCTGTGTAAGCGGAATACCTGCGATTGCGAAAGATGTTGCATAGATCGGATGAGCATGTACAACAGATCCTACGTCCGGTCTCTTCTCATATACTCTCATGTGCATCTTGATCTCAGATGATGGTTTGAATCCCGGGTTAGCCTGGATTACATTACCTTTACCATCTACTTTACAGATGAACTCTGGTGTCATGAATCCTTTAGATACACCTGTTGGTGTGCAAAGATATTCATTCTCAGCTACTTTAACAGAAAAGTTTCCGTCGTTAGCTGCAACCATGTTACGGTTGTAAATTCTCTTACCGATGTCACAAAGCTGTTTTTTGATTTCAAACTCGTTTACCATGCTTAATTTCCTCCTTGAGCATTGGATTGCACTATTTTGTTTCTGAGAACATTTTACCCCATACCACAAAATAAGTCAAGGACAATCCGTTGTTTTATGTTGGTTTCTTGTTGTATTTTGTGTTGTTTTTATTGTTTTTTATATTTTCTGTTTGTAAAGGATCTTTTTTCTGTAATCCTGTATCTCTCAGCCGCCGATCTGGCAGTCCAGGCTGCATACCGCATGCACTGCATTCTTTAACATCTGCATATGTTCTGCTGTAGGCGGAAGGATTCCTTCCATTAAATAGGGTCTGCCAAGTCCTTCATATTTATCCTGCCCCAGTCTGTGGTACGGAAGAAGATGGATCTTGTTTACGCCCGGAAGGGATGCTGCAAATCTTGCGATCGCCTGGATTTCTTCCACAGAATCATTAAATGTGGGGATCACCGGAACGCGGATCACCAGTCTGGTTTTTCCGTAGAGCGCAACCCTTCTTGCATTCTCCAGCATCAGTCCGTTGGCCCGTCCTGTGAATTCTTTGTGTTTTTCCTGATTCATATGCTTGATATCCATCAGATATACATCCAGATAGGGAAGTACCTGTTCGATCTTTTCCCATGGGGCACAGGCCATACTTTCTACCGCTGTGTTGATTCCTCTCTCCTTTGCCGCGCGAAGAAGATCTCTGGAAAAGTCCGCCTGACACATACATTCCCCTCCGGAAAGGGTGATCCCGCCTCCGGAACGATAATAATAGGCACGGTCTTTTTCCACCTCTTCGATCATCTCACGAACTGTCACGTCGCGGCCGATCACTTTATCTTCTCCCAGAACCTTCATGTTCTGAATCCGGTATTCCTGTGATTCCGGATTACAGCACCAGCGGCAGCGAAGAACGCAGCCCTTCAGGAACACGATGGTACGGATACCCGGTCCATCGTGTACTGAATATTTCTGAATATCAAAGATCCTGCCCTTTGTATCCAAATAGTCCATTCGTTACTCCTTTAGAAGCCCTGCTCAGTACGTCTGATGATATCGTCCTGCAGAGATCTGGAAAGTGTAGTGAACAATGCGCTGTAGCCTGCAACACGTACAACCAGATGTTTGTACTTCTCCGGATGCTTCTGTGCATCCAGAAGTGTTTCTCTGTCAACAACGTTAAACTGCATATGCATACCCTTCTGATCAAAGTATCCGCGGATCAGTGCTACGAATTTCTCCAGTCCTTCTCTTCCTGCAAGTGCTGACGGATGGAATTTCTGATTGAACAGCGTTCCGTTGGATACGATAAAATGATCCAGGCGGGATACAGAAGTTGCCGCAGCTGTCGGTCCCTTCACATCCTTGCCGGCTGACGGGGAAACACCATCTGCTACCGGAGTATGTGCGTAACGGCCATCCGGTGTTGCACCGGTCTGTCCGCCAAGAGGAACGTTTGCAGATACAGGATAAAGTCCTGCCTGATAATGTCCGCCTCTCGGGTTCATATATTTCTGAAGCGGCTTGGTGTAAGTATAAGCCACATCTCTTGCAAAATAATCCACATCCGGGATATCGTTTCCAAACTTCGGAACCTCCTCGATCATCTTGTGGATCTCTTCGAATCTTGCTTTCTTCTCCGGAGATGGCTCTGTTCCGAGAGCTGCTGTCATAACAGCTGTTGCGGTCTGCTCATTTACGCGGATGCCATTCTCCTGAAGCTTCTGCATAACAATGGTGGTGATATCTGCTGCAGACTGTGCATCGATACCCTTGCCGTAGTTCCATGCCAGAGCCTCCTTCAGCTCTTCCATGGTCATCTTCTTTTCTTCATATACAAGTTTGCGGATCGCATACAGAGAATCTGCCATGTTTGCAATACCAAATCCCTGAGGACCTGTAAAGTTATAAACAGCTCCGCCTTCCTGAACGGATTTGCCTCGTTTCAGGCAGTCATCCACCATACAGGAAAGGAATGGAAGCGGACATCTCTCCGCATGTGCCACATCAATGGCATTATCAGCATTTACAAGCAGGGAAATGAAATATTCCATCTGTTTCTTATATGCATCATAGAACTCATCGAAGCTCTTCATCTCTGTAACATCGCCGGTCTGGACACTGATCTGTACCCCTTTGTCCATACCATTAGAGAAAACCATCTCCAGCGGACGGCACATGTTAAAGAATGCAGCGTCATGCCAGCCCTCTGTCTTACCTGCCTTCTGCGGTTCTACACAGCCGATGATGTTATATTCTCTGGCATCTGCAAGAGAAAGGCCGCGGTTCTGCAGTGCAGGAATGATAACCTCATCATTGTAATAAGCCGGAAGTCCGATTCCTGTTCTTGTAAGCTCTGCAGCCTTGATCAGGAATTCATGTGGTGATCCGTTCCATACTCTTACAGAAAGAGACGGTGCCGGAAGGTGCACATGCATAGACGCCTGGATGCACATAAAGGAGAGATCATTGGTCACATCCTCGCCATCCTTGTTCTGACCACCTGCGATCAGGTTCTGGAAAAGGCTGTAGCCTGCAAAGCCTTCTGCAGATGCAGCATCACGGCATTTATTCAGGTCGTTTAATTTTACCCATATGCAGTCCATCAGTTCCTGGGCAAATTCTCTGGTAAGATTGCCTGCTTCCATATCACTCTTGTAATACGGATACATATACTGGTCAAAACGTCCCGGAGAAATAGAATGTCCGCTGCTTTCCATCTGGATCAGCTGCTGTACAAACCAGAAGGACTGGCACGCCTCATAGAAGTTACGGGCGCCCTTCGCCGGTACGCGTGTACAATTGGATGCGATCTGAAGGAGTTCCTGTTTTCTGGTCGGATCCTGACACTGATATGCCATCTGCTCTGCGAGCTCGGCATAGCGATGTGCATAGTCGATAACTGCCTGACAGCTCATGATAACTGCTTCCAGGAAACGGGATTTCTTTGCGTAATCACCATCTCCTACATTACACTCATCCAGTTCCTTCTGAGCTTTGGCAATGATCCCTTCATAGCCGATCGCCAGAACTTCTTCATATTTAACGGTTACGTGTCCTACACCATTGTAGAAATAGTTTCCGGGTGTAAAAATATTGTGGTCAATGGCAAGAATCGCTTCCGGTGCCATATAGGAGGTTGCAAGCTCACTGGTAGTCTTGCCTTTCCAGTATTTATGTACCTCACGGAGCTCCGCCTTGGTTTCCTCCGCAATATAAAATGGATCGGCTGTTCTGGTAGCCACTGTATCCAGCTCATCTTCCAGCCACTGGAAAGAATACTCCGGAAACGTCTGACATCCTCTCGGCGCCAAAGTGCTGCTTCCGACGATCAGCTCCTCATCACGGATGATGATCGGAATGTTGTGCAGGATGTGGGCAAATGCCTTGGCTCTGCGGGTGATGATCGGCTCGTCTTCTGTTGCTTTGTAAGACTCTGTGATCAGTTTTGCTCTGGCAGATTCGATCACCGGCATCTTTGCATAAAGATTATCTACAAGATGTGTGATCCTGTCTGTTTTCGGAACATCTGCTATATGAAATTTCTCCATGATTCTCCTTTCTCATAACCGGTTGTTTCTGGTGATCTGTCTGCCTCTACGCTTCCAGAACCGCTCCTGTCCGGCTATGTGCTCATGTAGTTTTATTATACCTTACCCCTACTGCGATGTCAACGAAATCCAACATGTGTTTCTAGCTGTTTTTGTGGGTTTTATCGGTTGTGCCCTGTTGATTTTATTTGTTTTTTGTATTTTTATGTTTTTCTCTATTGACTTTGTTTTTCTGCTCTGCCATACTTGAATTTATATAGGAATTCCTTTGTTTTTCAGAAAAATTTATGCAAAGCGGACATTCGTATTCCGCTCTGTCACATGTTCTCAAACAGTAAAAGAGGTGTATTTTTATGTATCTTTCTGATATGCATACCCACTCCATCGCCAGTGGTCACGGCACGGAATGTACCATCACAAACATGGCACGCGCAGCTGCCGAGAAAGGTCTCCGGCTTCTCGGGATCACTGATCACGGTCCCGGCACTCTGGCAGCCGGAACTTCCTCCTATTTCCGCAGCCTTACCTATTCTCCCAAAAAACATTTCGGTGTAGAATTACTCTACGGAATTGAACTGAATATCCTTGACCGCAACGGAACGGTAGATTTAGATCAGGAATTATTATGTAAACTTGATTACGCCATTGCCAGCATGCATGCCTGGAATTACCGCTGCGGTACCAGAGCCGAAAACACAGAAGCTTTTATCAATGTAATGAAAAACCCCTGTGTAAAGATCCTCGGACATAGTGATAACACTCATTACCCGGTTAATTATGATGCGCTTGCAAGGGCTGCCAGAGAAACCGGCACGATCTTTGAGATCAACGAAGCTTCTCTTGCACCTTATGGCTATCGTGGCGACACAAGAGAAAACTGTTTCGAGATCCTTCGATGCTGCCGCAAATATGATCTGCCGCTGCTTCTTTCCAGTGACAGCCATGGCCCGGAGCATATCGGAGATTTTACCTGTGCTGCTGAGTTTGTTCATCAGGCCATGTTTCCGGAACAGCTGATCCTCAACAACCAGATTCCCAGACTCAGGGTTTTTCTCCAAACCAGAGAATGATCTTCTGTATCTTTTCCGACAGATAACAGATATTGTCCACTCCAAACAAAACAGGCCAGTTCAAACACAGGAATATACATTTTCCTGTATCTGAACTGGCCTGTTTTTTATTTTTCCCGCTGCTTCCGTACAATTTCCGCAAGCTCGCTATATTTACCTGTAACATATCCAAAATTTTCTCTTCTGTGAGGAAGCTTGCACTCGGTGCAGTCTTTAATCCCGCTTTCCGTAAAGCGGAAATTACCACCACATTTATCTCCCAGTGCATATAAAGGACAATAGCAGAACAGACAATTGAAGTTCTCCGGATCTGCTCCTTTATGGCACGGAAAATACTCACAATTTTTGTGGCTGAAGTAAGAGTATTCTTTGCCTTCCCAGTATGGTTTCTCCATGGCTCTTTTCTCCTCTCCTGACATAACCACACATAACTTTTTCCTATAAAAAAGAGGTAGCGATGCCACCCCGGGGTAGAAATATAATCCGTTCATGAGTGCGCGGAGGGAACGAATGTATCCGGAGTAGTATCGCCTGCCATTTAATCATGTATAATTCATATGAACAGGCGCATTCCATAAAAAAATGCCTACTCTCGTAAAAAAGTAGACAACGTCCCAGGGGTGCGGAGTCCCTGAAATGGTTGTTACACTTTACACGGAAGTTTAACCTCGCCATAACAAGCAGGTTTCCTGGCTCCGGGATCATGGCTCCTCTCTCCTTCTCATACATACGTACAATGGACTATGAGATTCGCTCCTCCGTTACAGTGACCGGATCGCTCAGGTTTCACACCTGATTCCCTTTTCTGTGGACTTCTGATAATCAATATATAACTGTCAGCTATCCTCAGCACTTGCTATGTTCAATATGGAATTATACTGACATTATAATAACATCCTGTTAATTATATGTCAATACTGTTTTCAATATTTATACATTTTTGAGCATATTTTATTGCTGTTCACTCCGTTCCATGGGTTTTCAATATTTTTTCCGACGTCAAAAACAGCCCGACAAACTGCTGTCGGGCTGCTGTATTTTTATTTTCTATTGTACGTTCTTATTATACAAGACGTCTTACAGATACAATTGTTCTGTATGTAGCATCATTGCTGATCTTGATCCCATCCTGAGAGTTCGATGCATGAACGATCTGGCCATTACCCATGTAAATAGCCACGTGTCCGCCATAGCAGATCAGATCTCCCGGCTGTGCATCTGCGTAGGATACTTCTGTACCTGCATTCTGCTGCTCATAGGAGGTTCTCGGAAGGCTGACTCCGAAGTTCGCATAGACACTCTGTACAAATCCGGAGCAGTCTGCACCATTGGTAAGGCTTGTTCCGCCCCATACGTAAGGATTTCCCACAAACTGTGTAGCATAATTCACAACAGAAGATCCGGAACCACTGCTGTAAGAAGAACTGTCACTGTCTGAAGATGTATCCTCTGCATTAGATGTGTCCTCTGCACTTTCTTCAGATGCGTCTGTGCTGTTATCGTAATCTGCGTCTGCATTATCCTCTGTATTCTCAGTATCCTCGGACGCATCATCATTCTCACCATTGTCTGCATCTTCATCCACATCCTCGGTGTCATCTTCTGCAGTATCCTCATCTGCATTCTCGATCACGTCGCCGTCCTCATCGTGCTGTACGTCTTCGCTCTCGTCCGCCTCATCCTGCTGTGCTTCCTGCTCTGCCTGACGTCTTGCTTCCTCTTCTGCCTCAGCCTGTGCTCTCGCTGCTGCTTCAGCCTCGGCCTGACGTCTTGCCTCTTCCTCTGCTGCAATACGCTCAGCCTCTAATCTCTGAAGCTCTGCAGTCTGCTCTGCAAGAAGGTTGGCATAATCTGTAGCCTGCTGCTGTGCGTAGGCGATCTCATTATCATAATCTGCGGATGTGGCACGCTTCTCATCCAGCTGTGCCTGCAGGTTCTGGGACTCTGCCTCATATTCCTGCTTCATTCCCTCCAGCTCTGCCTTCTCCTGTGTGTACTGTGCCTCCAGGTTTGCCACCTGCTGGATCGTATTGGAATATTTTTCAAGACTCTTACGGTCCTGCTCATAAGTCTTCTGTGTGTACTCTGCTCTTGTAAGAAGGTCAGACAGGTTCTCTGCATTCAGCATCATCTGGAACCATGCATCGTCTCCACCCTTCTCATAGAGATACTGGATACGTTTCTTCATTGCCTCATACTGCTTCTGCTTGGCATTTTTGGCCTTCTCAAGGTTGGTCTGTGTAGATGCAATGTCGGCTTCCTTATTGGAGATATCTCCCTCCAGTGTCTGGATCGAAACCATCACGTTTACAAGATTGGCATCAAGAGTTGAAATCTCGCCTTCAATCTGTGACTTCTGTGAGGAAAGCTCATCCAATCTGGAATAAGTCGCATTCAGCTGTTCGTTAGTCGCATCCATCTCCTGCTGAAGTGCTGCCTCATCTTCTCTTGTTGCGCTTACGCTGACTACCTGTGCTCCGCTGATGATGAGCGCCAGTGTCAGACATAATATCCTTTTCTTCATGACTGTTCACCCTCGCAATCTGATTCTAATTTAATACAGCGGATCTGACCATCCGCTTCGTTGGTTTTCTTTGTAATACTTTTGCAATATCTTGTTTCAATCTTTTTATATATTAACACAGTGTTATTTGGATTGCAAGGATTTTCTATTAATTAGTTTAAAACTTTGTAACATTTATTAATGATTTTGACATTAAAAAAGGAGAACCCGGGTTATCTCAGGTTCTCCTCTCACGTTTCTTATTTCTATTTGTTACATACAAATTTCTTTCAGCACATCCTGATCAGAACAGATCTGCAAGGATCTGATTGGCTGTCTTGTTCAGATATCCGTTGGGATCGGAAAGAGTGCTTCTGTTCCATCTGAAGTATGCACCGTTTCGGATATAGTTACCACTGGATTCATGATAGTCATATTTGCTGGCTCCAGGATACCTGGACATATAAGTTTCTGCCAGCTTGATCGCCTGGCTTCCGTAAGTTCCGCTTGGTGTCGGTGTTCCGGAAATCTGTACGCCGGCATTCGGTGTACAGTGGAGGATCACAACACTCTTATCGGAACACTGTCCGAGAACGATCCAAGTATGTCCGCTGTTGTATCCGATATCTCCCGGATAAAGCTTCCAGTTTGAGCTTGCCAGCTGAGACTGGGAAACAACGGTACCCATTCCCTTGCCGGAATACAAAGATCCAAGATTTCCGGAAACATCCGTGTACATAGGTCCACCGGATCTGCTCTGCATGATCTGATATACAGACCATCCTACAAAGCCGGAGCAGTCAAGGCCCTTCTGTTCTGTAGCTTCACTGAGATCCATATAATATCTGTAATTATAGGAGCTGGAATTGCTGTCATACCACTGTTTCCATTTTGGACTGATGCCCTTTCTGGTCGCATCTGACCAGTTGTGGCCGCCGCCCCATACGTAAAGAGTCTTTCCTACCGGAAGTAATGCATTGGCAAGGAAATTCTTGATAGTCCTGGAGCTTGTAGCTGTAGTAGTGTTTGGGTTGGTATCCAGGACACCGTTGCTGCCAAATGTATACTTCTTGCCATCGATCGTCTTCGTTCCCGTAGCCATGACACCGGTTGACGGATCGAAATAATATTTATATCCTTTTTTGGAATTTGTGACCCAACCGGTAGCCATCACGCCGCTCTTACTGTAAAAATAATAGGTATCGCTGCCGATCTTCTTGAAGCCCTTATACATAGCTCCCGTGTTTGGATCAAAATAACGCTTCTGCTGTTTCTTATTCGTTGCCCAACCCTTTGCCATATAGCATTTGCTGGTAAAATATCTGGTCACATTCTTCTTGTCTGTAAGGAATACGCTTCTGGCAGCAACACCACTGCCGCTGTAGAAATAATATTTCTTATTACTGATCGTGGCCCATCTCGTTGTCATATATCCGCTGGCGGGATTAAAATAGCGGGTATTGTTCTCGCTGTCTGTAAGCCAGCCTGTTGCCATATAGCCCTTGGCACCATTGACATTATAAAAATATCGTTTGCCCTTGGAATCCTTAACCCAGCGCTTCATCTGCACGCCTGTGGATTTATTAAAAAAATATTTCTTCCCGTTTAATGTAAGCCAGCCTTTTACCTTCTGGCCGTTCCGATAATAATAGGACTTTCCTTTTTCTGTCTTAAAACCTTTTTTGGTCGCAGCCTGTACATCTGTTGCCGTTGTATGTACAGTTGCTCCGGCTGCAAAGAACATCAGAACAAAAAAAAGTCCCCAGAGTTTCCATTTTCTGCTTAATTTTCGCATACATACCTTCCTTTGATAGATAGATCATTGATATTTACTATTTCTTAAGTCCGGCTGATCGTAAACATTACAATTTTGTTACAATTTTACGTCCATATTATATAACATTCTTTACGGTCCGTCAACTCTTTCCTTTTCTTTCAGAAAAAACATCATCCAGGTATTACCAATGTTGATTTTATGCAGAAAAAATCCCCGAAACATCAGAAATATTCACTGATGCTCCGGGGATATGATCCTTTATGCAGTTTTGCTCCTGTCTGTTACAGATCTGTTAGAGATACTTACAGAAATTTTTTGCGAAGCTCTGCTCCGTCAAGGGCACTTAAATATGCAGGTGCAACATCAAATACAGTCTTGCAGCCCTTCTGTCCTTCCTGGTTCATGCGGTATGCAGCTCTTGCATAGGCAACGATCACAGAAGATGTGAACTCAGGATTGGAATCCAGCTTCAGGCTGTACTCGATCACATGGCTGTTCTCATTGTTCCAGCCTGTCTTTCCGCTGCGGATCACAAAACCGCCGTGCGGGATACCGCTGTGGTCACGGTCCAGCTCTTCCTGGGAAATGAAATGTACCGTTGTATCATACTCGTCAAAGTAGTTCGGCATGGTCTTGATCTCTTCCTCGATGCGTGCAAGATCAGCACCTTCCTCAGCAACTACAAAGCACTCTCTTGTATGTTTCTGGCGTGTGGTAAGCTCCGGATTTTCTCCGTTTCTTACTGCCTCAAGTGCAGCTTCTACCGGAATGGTGTACTGCTTTGCATCCTTTACGCCTTTGATGCGGCGGACTGCATCAGAATGTCCCTGGCTGACACCCTTGCCCCAGAATGTGTAGTCGTTTCCATTTGTAAGGATCGCATTTGCATACATACGGTTCAGAGAAAACATTCCTGGATCCCAGCCTACGGAAATGATTCCTACATGTCCACTCTCTGCTGCTGCCTTGTCAACATTTGCAAAATGCTCCGGGATTTTCTTATGTGTATCAAAGCTGTCCACAACATTGAAATATTTTACATACTCCGGTGTCTGAACAGGAAGATCTGTAGCACTTCCTCCACAGATGATCAGGACATCGATCTCATCCTTCAGCTTCTCCGCATCTTTTACAGAATAAACCTTTGCGGTCTCTGTAAGGATCTTTACAGTCTCTGGATCACGTCTGGTAAATACTGCAACCAGCTCTGTATCCGGATTATGCTTGATGGCGCACTCCACGCCGCGTCCCAGGTTTCCGTAACCTAAAATACCAATTCTTATACTCATAACGATTTCCTCCTCTTTTCTCTGCAGTGCAGCATTTCCCGGACAGCACTGTGAATTTCTGTCAGAAAAAGCCTTCTGCGATCTATATCGCAAAACGGATCTGCAGGATCCGCCTTACAAACATATGGATATGCTACCTTATGATATCCCCGATCTCAGTTTCAGGACATCGATGACAGACCTTTTTCCTGCATCAGCAGCAGAAAAAGCCGCCCGGCCAGCACATGAAACAGGCCATGGTCCTGCAGCAGGCATCACACATATCTCCTCCTGCGGTCGGCATTCCCCCAAAGGGATCCTGCCGCTGCTGATACCAGCCGCCACCGCCTTCCATTCTCTGGAGCAGCATACGGTACTGCATATTATCCGGTTCCTGACGGACTGCTTCACGGATCTGATCCAGAGCTGTTACATTATTTCCCATTCCCATATTTGCCATAGCAGCCAAGTAATACCATTCTCCATTTTTCTGACCAAGAGAATCCAGTACATTCATAGCTTCCTGAAAGTGGCCGCTCTGCACATAATTGGCGGCCGCCCTTCTGCGCATACTTTCCTCATCCTGATAGGCACTGGAACCGGCATTTCCGTAATTTCCAAAACCACCGTAATTTCCGTAACCGCCATAACCATTCCGGGAACTGCTTCCGTACTCACGCTCTTTCATGATCTGCTCGTAAGCCTGCTGCACTTCTTTGAATTTTTCTTCGGCCTGATCCTTATTCGGATTATTGATATTGGCATCCGGGTGATACTTTCGGCTCAGCTTCCGGTATGCCTTTTTTATTTCATCATCAGATGCGTTTCTGGGAACTCCCAGCACGCTGTATGGATCTAACATTTTTTCTCTTTCTCCCGTTCTTCCCTGCGCTTCTGTCCGATCGCCGCAAAGCGGCACCAGACGCCGGAATATAAAATATTTCGAAGGATATCTCCGTATCGGAGGATCGGCAGCTTTTCAAATTCTCTGCAGCATTCTGCAAGCATCATCATAAGAAGCCGACGTACCTCTTCCTCGAACCCTTCTATCTTATATTTTTCAAGGAAAGGATTGTAATTTCCGTTTTCTGCATCTTTTTCCACATCGTCATAAGCATCCAGGATGTAGATAAATTTTCCGAGATAAAATCCCAGACGGCGCAGGGACGATTCCCAGACATCCTTACGGAAGGCCAGAATCTCTTCCATGATACGTCCGGAACACCCAGCTACACGGTCCACATCGGTTTCCCCCTGTTTTTCCAGGGAAGAAAGCTCCTCCAGCGCGTTTCGGATCCTTTGGATCTTCTCCGGATAAGCGGACATATGCATATTTCCGCAATTCTTCAGAATTCCTGCATATGCATAGCGCAGTGGTTTGTGTTCATCCTGCCAGTCATCCATACATTTGTAATAGGTAAGGATCACATTCATATCCGCACAGTACTCAGTTACTGTATTTTTACGTACCGGCTGGGGCTTCAGCGGATGGACCACACACCTGGAGGTTCCCTTCTTCGTTGGCGGCTCATAAAGGCCGCTTAAAAGAAGGACCACAAATGTCATATCATAAGTCAGTGAGATCTGTCCCGGTATCCCGTATCTCTCCCGCAATTCTCTGCAAAGACCGCAGTAAAAAGAACGGTACACATCAAAATCCTTGAATTTTATTTCCGGTTTATTAACGGTCACATATCCGAACATGTCAGCTCCTTTTTACGAATTTTGTGTGGCATTTCGGACATTCGATCTCGATCTTGCCCTTTCCCTTTGGAATACGTATCTTCTGTCCGCAGCCCGGACAGCTGTAGATGTGATGGGTCTTTCTCTGCTTCATCAGATCCTTTTCTTTATTAAAGCGAAAACGGAACTTTGACGTCATCTGAAGGAATTTCTGATTTTCGGCATAACGCTGCTGGATATTTCTGGAAAAAATACGTATATATGCATATACGATCGCTGCGACCCCGAGAATGTCAAGGGTGCTGCCGACAGTTCTGCTGAATATATTGGCAAACATTGCCAGAATGATCAGAACCAGTGCGACTCCCATGATGAACCTGGAAAAATCATCCACTCCATAACGTCCCTGCATAAATTTATTGAATTTGTCTCTCATATGATCTGCATCTCCTTTTCACTGCCAGACGGCACTGCCCCAAAATTTCCGTAAAAAAATCCGGATGGCAGTTCCTAACGGTCATTGCATACCTGGAAAATGTAGAATTTCAGATAATAGGACTCATCTGCTGACCAGAGGATCGGATGATCCGGTGCCTGTGTACGGTACTCTACCTGGCGCAGTCTCTTATGGACATTCTTCGCTGCCTGACCGATGGTCTGTGTAAACAGCTCATACGTCATAAAATGAGAGCAGGAACAGGTTGCGAGAAATCCGCCGTCCTTTACAAGACGCATTGCACGGAGATTGATCTCACGGTATCCCTTGATGGCATTTTTTACAGAGCTTCTGGATTTCGTAAATGCCGGAGGATCCAGTACCACAACATCAAATTTCTCTCCCTTCTCCTCAAGCTCAGGAAGAAGCTCAAAAACATCCTCACAGAGGAATTTCACTGTTCCGTCCAGGCCGTTCAGACTGGCGTTTCTTCTTGCCTGCAGGACTGCAGTTTCCGACGCATCCACACCGAGAACACTCTGTGCCCCTGCAATTCCCGCATTCAGGGCAAAAGAGCCGGTATGTGTAAAGCAGTCCAGAACCTTCGCCCCCTTGCAGAGCTTCTGGATAGCAAGACGGTTATATTTCTGATCCAGGAAAAATCCGGTCTTCTGCCCGTCCCTGATATCTACTTCATATTTCACACCGTTCTCTTCAATCTGAACAAGCGTCGGAAATTCTTCTCCGATAAATCCCTTGGTAAGTTCCATTCCTTCCTGGCGGCGTACCTTTGCATCACTTCGCTCATAAACTCCACGGATCCGGATCCCATCCTCAGCAAGGACTTCCTTCAGTGCATCTAGGATCGTTTCTTTAAGACGGTCGATTCCCAGTGCAAGAGACTGTACAACAAGCACATCTGAAAACTTATCCACAACAAGCCCCGGAAGAAAGTCTGCTTCTCCGAAGATCACACGGCAGCTTCCGGTATCTACTACCTTCTTACGATACTCCCATGCGTCGCGGACACGTTGTTTCAAAAATTCCGGACTGATCTCTGTACGCTCATCTCTGGTAAGCATACGGACTGTGATCTTGGAATTGGTGTTGATAAATCCTCTTCCCATTGGATATCCGTCAAAGTCCCGGACCAGAACGATATCTCCGTTCACAAAACTTCCCATGATGCTTGCGATCTCATTGTCATATACCCAGAGGCCTCCTGATTTCAGGAATCTGCCTTCGCCTTTTTTTAATGTTACTACTGCCAGGCTCATAAATTCTACCTTTTCCCTTTCTCGTTTCCCTGTCACGGTTTGCGATGTATGAGTCCACAAAACCGATTTACGGTCAATTTTATCACAGAAAAATCCATTTTTCCAGTGCTTACACAAATCCTTGTCGTAAATCACAAAATTTTCATGATATCTTTCCGGCACGACAAAAAATACCGCAGCAAAGGTTGTTTTCTCTGCTGCGGTATTTTTTATCTCTTTTTCTGTAAATCTTTTATTCTGCTGCGGATTCCTCAGAAGAGTCCGTGTTCTCGCCGTAAAGACCTGCCAGATATTTCATGGTTTCTTTATAAAGTGTCTGCTTATCTTCCTGGGGAACATCTGCAAGAATAGCTGCTGTCACGTCTGTGGCCTCTGTGTCCTCCTGGGAACTGTCAATACCGAACAGCTTCTTCAGCTTCTGATCCATCATATTCAGCTCTGTACTCTGATATTTTTCTGTACCATCTGCCTCATAGGATTCTGTACCATCCTTCAGGATATCATAATAATCCTTCTCAACAGTTTCTGTCACACTCTTCGCTATCTGCTCATCCAGTGTTACCGTTGCCACTGCCTCTGTATCCTCCGTTGCAGCGAGAAGGGAATCTGCATCTCCCTCATACTCGCCTTTTACAAAGAGGACAAATTTGTCATAATTGTTCTTTGCTTCTTCACTGAGCACGGAAGTATCGTTTTCTGCACTATCTGCCTGGTCTGAGCCCTCTGTACTTTCTGAAGATTCTGTATCTTCTGTTGCCTCCGGGATTCCGGTCTCATCGGATGCAGCCTCATCAGAAGCGCTTTCATCTGTGCTGTTCTCGTCAGAAGCACTTTCGTCTGTACTGCTCTCGTCAGATGCACTATCCTCTGTGCTGTTCTCGTCAGATGCACTTTCATCTGTACTGCTTTCGTCCGAGCTTTCCTCATTGCTATAGGTTCCGTCGTCGGTAGCATCCGGGATTCCGGTCTCATTGCTTGTATCCTGAGAATCTGCTCCTGTTTCTTCCTCAAGACCCGGATCCTCTGTGGAGCTCTGGATCACATCGTCACCAAGAATGCTGTCATTTACATTGTTGACGATATCATCAGAAGAATCTGCATCCACATCTACGGTTTCATCACTGCTCTCGCCATCCAGCGTATCATCAGAGGAAGAGGTCTGGCCTGTGGTATTGGCATCTACCTGCTCCAATGTTTCCTTCACATCATCATAATTGTAATCCTGCTGTGAGATCTGCTTCAGAAGAGACACGATCCTGTCAATATCGTCCTGGCTTACGGAAATATTGTTCTGCTCAGCCACATTGATGACAATATTCTGGATCTCATCTGCATTCTGTACTCCGTTCTGGATCACATCCATCTTGGACTGGTTTACAACTGTTGTCGCCTCATTTTTACCAACCTTATCTGCAAGCTCACCGGTGGTTACGATCTCCTGGTTGGCAAGCTTCGTCTTGGTCTCATCCAGCTTCTCTCCACTGGCCTTCTCATATGCCATCTGGATGCCGGTAAGTGCGCCTGTTCCGGATACTTCCATCGGGCAGGCAGCAACTACTTCACAGTTCTTCACACCGGATGTGGAAAGTGTCGTTGCGATCATATTACCTGTCACCCAGTTCAGATTTGCTGTGCGGACCTTAATCCCGCCGGACTGTGTAGGCTTCACATAGGCACAGCTCAAAGTTCTGGAACCGATCTGGGACTGTGGTGCGATATTATCCAGGTGTTTATGCTCATCCTCATTTGTAATGGTCATCACCTGCACCTGATCGGAACTTACATTAAAATATTTCATCATTGTCTGCTTCTGAGCATCCGTAAGATCTGCTCCAAGTGTTACTACCTTCGATGCATCTGCAAATACGGGATTTACACTTCCTGCCACAAGGCATGCACTGCAGAGCAGAGCTGCGATCATGTTTCTTTTTTTCATTGATCTTCCCTCCATATATTTTTTCGGATCGATTGTATCTGCTTAACTTTTGCGGTGTAAAGCGGACATTCCTCTTCGTTACTTACATCTCCACGAATGCGAGCGCTTCACGATCTGTCGTTCTTGTCACATTATAACACAGCTGCTGAAATATTTGTAATTTATATTATATAAAAAACGCTGCCGGAAATTATATCACTCATTTCTGACAGCGTTTTATTGCTTTTCTCATTTTCCCAGAGAACTTATCTGATCTGGTTTAATTTTCCGGTTTCTTTTGCTTTTTTCAACAATTCCCGGTTTTTTTCATTCATGATACCAAAATCCTTCAGCGGACAGTACACTTTTTCACATTTTCCCATGAACTCCAGTGCTTCTTCAAAGGCAGACTCCGAAATGCATTCAAAAGGCTTCTCCGTGATCACTTTTGCAGCCAGTTCTTTTGCCACCTGATAATCTGCATCATTGGTATGGAGAACTCCGGTCACAAAAGGAATCCCCTGTCGCTGCAGCTTCCGATATACCGGAATCCCACTTCCATTTCCTCCGATCACAAACACCTCCGGTTTTCCGGCCGGAGGTTCCATTTCCACGCAGCCGAATTCTGCATTATAGCTTCCACGGGTGATGCCATAAAGCTTCCGAATATAATCGGAAGTAAAGATTTCCTCCGGTGCACCATATTTCTCAATGTGATCTCCATGAACACAGATCACCTGGTCAGAAATCTTCTGGGCAAGATCCAGCTCATGAAGGGACATGATCACCGTCATCTGTTTTTCCAATACCATCTTCTTCAAAATAGCAAGAAGCTCCAGCTTATGCCGGATATCCAGGAAGGAGGTCGGTTCATCCAGGATAATGATCTCCGGTTCCTGGCAGATGGCGCGTGCCAGAAGGATACGCTGTCTCTGTCCGTCACTGATAGCTGTAAAATCCCTGTCCTTCAGATCCCAGGCGTGAACCATCTCCATGGCACTTTTAACTTTTTCCTTGTCCTCTGCGGAAAGGATCCCGAGAGTTCCGGTATAGGGATATCGTCCGGTGGATACCACATCCTCACAGGTCATAAGCTCCGGTCGCATGCGCTCGGTAAGTACTACAGCCAGTTTTTTTGACACTTCCCTGTTGGTCATCCGGCTCATCTGTTCCTGTTCCAGATATACCGTTCCGCTGATCAGGGAAAGCTGTCTTGTGATACTCTTCAAAATAGTAGATTTTCCGGCACCGTTGGGACCGATCAGTGTCAGGATCTCTCCTTTATTCAGCTGAATATTGATCTCTTTGATCAGCGGTTTTCCATCATAGCCTACGGTCAGCTGATCTGTATAAAAAAAATATGATTTCATCGTTTATATCCTCTGCTGTCTGCGAATCATGATATAGATAACTACCGGTGCTCCGAAAACTGCTGTCACAGAACTGATGCTCAGCTCCGTCGGTGCAAATACAGTTCTTGCGATCAGGTCACAGAACAGGCAGAACACTGCACCGCCCAGAAAACAGGCCGGGATCACAAGCAGGGGTTTGGCAGTCTTCAGGAGACTTTTTGCAATATGAGGCACAGCGATCCCCACGAAGGAGATCGGCCCTGCAAAAGCAGTCACACAGGCAGAAAGAATACTGGAAAGCAGGATCAGAAGTATCCGGAAAGCCTTGATATTAACTCCCATATTCTGCGCGTAAGTCTCCCCCAGCTGATAGGCGCTGATCGGTTTTGACATAAAAAATACGATCACCATAGTAAGAAGTACCACAGCAGCCATAGTCTGCACATTCCCCCAGGTCATACCGGAAAAGCTACCCAGTGACCAATTATGAAGATTGACTATATTGGAATCATCTGCAAAGGTCACCACAAAGTCTGTGATGGCCGAACAGATATAGCCGATCATAACACCACTGATGACCAGCATGGACATGTTGTGGACTTTTTTTGCCACAAGGAGCACAAAGCCCATGGAGATCATTGAGCCTGCAAAAGCAGCCAGGATCATGGCGCCAGAACCGATGGACACCGATCTGCTTAAAAAAAAGATCATCAGAAGCGCCACGATCAGCTTGGCACCGGAAGAGATTCCCAGTACAAAGGGTCCCGCGATAGGATTGTTAAAAAAGGTCTGCAGCAAAAATCCGGAAACAGAAAGTGCTCCGCCAAGGATGATCACTGCCAGTATCCTGGGAAGACGGATCTCCCAGACGATATTATAAGAAGTTTCATCTCCCTGATGCCGGAATATGATATTCAGGATCTCCCTCACAGAGAGGTGGATACTTCCGGAATTTACATTCCATATAAATAAAAAGATTAAAAGTACCGCAAGGATCACAAAAGAGATCCCGTATCGGACTGCGCGTTTTCTGTCATTCATTTTTCTGGTACACTCCTCTTCTGTTTTGTTATCCTGTCCTTTCGTTTCCTGCTCACAGGTGGAAACCGGCAAAGGAGTTAAAGCGAACACTGGAATTTATTTCAGTTTATGCATATAGGTCAGCTCATCCAGAGAATCATCGTCTGTAGTCAGCATGGTGTGGATATCCTCGATCATGGTTCCAAGTCCGGTAGTTTCCTGGAAGAGATTTTTGCCTGTGCACCAGACATTTCCGTTCTTCACTGCCTTGAAATCTGCAAGAAGCTTACTTTTGGAAAGAAGCTCATCAATGGTCTTAAGTTCCCCGTCAATCGTACTGTTATAGATGATATAGTCTGCATCCTTCGCCTTGGCATAAAACTCTTCCATCTGCATATTCATGGTGGAAAGAGCATTGTCATTTACTCCCGTATCCTCCGGAACATAATTTCCCCCTGCAAGAGAGATCATTTCTGAAACATAGTCGCCGCTTTTTCTTATATTTACCGCACCTACGGAGTTGATATAAAAGAACGCTACGGTCTTGTCTGTTTTATCTGCTGTGAGAACCTTATCCAGCTTGTCCGTCTGCTCTTTGAAAACCTTTTCTGCTACATCTTCTTTTCCCAGAAGAACTGCGTAAAGCTTCATCCACTCGGTCCTTCCAAGAGGATGACTCTCATAGCTGGAACGCTCTACCATTACAGGGATCCCGAACTGCTCCAGTTTCTCCTGTACCTCCGGATTGTGATGGATCATGGTGGATTCAATGGCAAGGTCACAGCCCTCGTTCAGGATCAGCTCGTAATCCGGAGCATTGTACTTGCCGGCATAGATCATCTTTTTCTGTTCCATGGCGTCCTTTGCTTCCTGGATATACCATCCGTCTTCCTTGGTTCCGGAAAGCTTGATGCTGTCAATCCCGTCGATAGCGCGGAAAAGATCCATGGCCGAGGTTGCTACCAGATAGATATTGTTTATGGGCTGCTGCAGAACCGCAATGTCAGGATTCAGCCCCTCCGGTGCTTTCTTGCCTTCGGGAACTACAAGAAACTGTCCTTCCTGATCAATAGTGAGCAGCGCATAGCCATCGTTGTAGTAATCCACATTAAATTCCTTTGCGTAGGAAAGATCCATACTGTGGTCAAAGGTAAGGCCTGGAATATCCGCAGGCTTATGTTCTGTCTCTGCTGCCTGCACTGCAAAAGCACACCCCAGGATCAGGGTCAGCGTCAGAAATATGTATGAAATTATTTTTTTCATTTTTCTTCCTTTTTCATGCTCGAAGAATCAAAATTCAGGGTATACTCAATCTCGTGAGGAGTACTCATGGCTACAGTATCTGCAGTCACTTCCATTTCTGCGTCAAAGACTGTGACCGGGATCTCAAATGTGGAGTTTCCGTCTTTGTTCACCGGCTCATATTTTTCGCCGTCCACGATCATGTAATCATAATTCGGACTGCTCCAGATGATGGTTGCCGTAGCTTCTTTGTCCTTGATCTCTACTTTAGCTGGAGATTCTACAGATGCTCTTCCTGTTCCGCCTGTAAGGGTTACATCCGTCTCATAGGTTCCGTCCTCCAGCTTCAGCTCTTCCGGTTTTTTCCCTTCGGATTTTTTGTCGTCAGAGGTTTTTACAGGATTCTTTACGCTGACTTTATGGTCGTACCATTTGCCTTTTTCTCCCAGGATCGCCACGTTAAATTCCTCACCAATGGCCGGTACCGGGATATCAAATCCGTAAACCTCCTCTGTATAACCATCGCTGTACTTCACTGTATCTGTGGTCGGCTCAATGATCTCTGCTCCGTCCTTCTGGGCATCCTCGGCAGTTCCCGCAAACAGGTTAACGATCTTCTTGGAAACCAGACTTACGTGGATGGTCATTTTACCATCTTTGACCGTGAGCTCTCCTTTATTGTCATTGGCCTCATTTACATGAAACATGCTGCTGTCTGTATCAAACTCTGCTGTATAAACGCCATCTTCCAGGGTATCTGCTTTGGCTGCATCTGTATCCTTGTCTTCGGAAGCTTCTGCTTCCTCACCGGACTCTGTTTTTGTTTCATCTGTTTTTGCCATCGCAGGCACAGAGCCCAGCACCAGGACTGATGCACTTGCCATTGCAAGAATTAAGTTTACATAGCGTTTTTTCATGATAATCTTCTCCCTTCCATAGATACAGCAATCTGCCCGGAAAACAGTCTTCCTGATCTTTCCGGGCAGTTACATTGATTTCTTATAGGTATCTGAACTCACTCAGATATTTTTATATTTATTATTCTGCGGACTCCTCAGCAGAATCAGCCTCTGTATCTGCTGCTGCATCAGAATCTGCGGACTCCTCAGTGCTTCCCAGAGAATCGATGGCTGCCTTTGTATGCTCTACATAAAGCTTCTCAACTGCTTCGATTCTTCCAAGACCCTCGATCTGGCAGTCAACCTTATCGAAGTTTCCGGATGCTACAAACTGGCTCTTCCAGGAATCCTCCTCATCACCGGCCATATCGTTATTTGCATGGTCTCCGGCAACAACCATCAGCGGACGAAGAACAACGTTCTTGTATCCTGCTTCTTTTACCTTCTCGATAACCTTGTCGCAGGCTGTATCTTCCGGCTTACCCTCTACAGTACCGATGAATGCGTTCTTCAATCCAAGGTTTTCCATCTGTGTCTGCATCTGATCGTATGTAACGTTAGCTGTATGAGATGTTCCATGTCCCATGAATACGAATGCTGTGCCAGCCTCAGCTGCTGCATCCATGCTGTCAAATCCGGCCTCTTTGCAAGCCGTATCTGTGATCGCCTGAGCAACGGCTTTCTTGTCATCATTGATCACAGTTGCATCGTCTCCAACCTCACCGAGCATTGGCTCTGCGATAGCTACAGACTCGAATTTATCTTTATAGCCATTGATCGCTTCTGTCATCTCATCGTACTCAGCACCATGCATCAGATGGGTAGGCTGTACAACCAGATTCTTAACACCATTCTCTACTGCACGGTCAAGAGCCTGCTGCATGTTATCGATCACTTCATCATCTCTTGCCTCTACATGGTTGATGATGATCTGTGCTGTAAATGCTCTTCTTACAGACCAGTCCGGATAAGCTTCTGCAAGAGCATCCTCGATTCCCTTGACATCCTCTGCACGGCTGTCATTGAAGGAAGTACCAAAGCTTACAACAAGAAGTTCATTCTCACCGATCTCATCCTGGTTACGCGGATCGTCCTTGGAAGCATCTCCTGTGTCACGTCCGAAATAATCCGGATCTGCATTCTCACCCTCTACCAGTTCTTTCTGAGCATCTGTCAGAGCATCCCATGCTTCTTTGGCTGCCTTGCAGTCCTCATCTGTTGTGTCGTTTCTTTCCTGTACATAGATCTTGTCGATCAGAGCTGCTACATTATCTGCTGCTTCCTGATCTGCATCAGAAGCCTCTGTGGTATCAGCTGCCTCAGCGTTCTCTTCTGTAGCAGAATCCTCTGCTGCCATTGCTGTTGTAGCTGCACCCATAGAGCATGTCATGGAAACTGCGAGCATCAGAGCTAACATTGTTTTTCTTTTCATTTCTCATTGTCCTCTTTTCATGTATTTCCAGAATACTGATATGTACAAAAAAGCAGCAGCTCTCTGCGGCCGCCTGCTCACACATGATTCTCTGCGCAATACAAATACATAAAAAGAAGTTCTGTATTGTTATGGAGAATACCGATTCGTAAACCGCGAATCCCTGAATCTCACAATAAGGCAGTTCTCCTGACTTGGTTCCACGCTGCTTTCCCTTCCCGGTCTCCCAGTGGTTATAAAAGCAGCTCCCCTTTCACAGTGACGGTATCGTTCCGGATTCTCACCGGATTCTCTTTTGCACATCCGACTGGATGCAACCTTATCATTATAACATTTGCACATATTTTCTTTTACCTGGTTATCTAACTTTTACCACAAACTCATAAATTTGTCAAGATTGATGTCAGACGATTCACGGTTTTCTGTGATCTTCGCTCACAAAAAACACCTCGCGAAATATTACCAGTGAACAGTAACCGGTTTTCTCCCTGTATCTGTCAGTTATTATCAGAATGCTTTCTCCAATATTCATGCATATCCTGCATAAAAAACAGCCCCTTTCTGTCATCACCCTGATATCAGAAAAGGACTGTCTTACATCAGATATTCGCAATCCGCTTCGCTACTTGCTCATAACAGATAAACTGCTTTGCAGTTTATCTAGTCAAGCGGATATTCGCAATCCGCTTTGCTACTTGCTCATAACAGATAAACTGCTCTGCAGTTTATCTGTTAAAATACTCCTGCTCCAGGTATCTGGCTACGTAGATTCCGCTGGCAGATGCATGGGACAGAGAATGGGTCACGCCGCTGCAGTCTCCGATAACAAAGAGACCCTTGTGGCAGGTTTCCAGATTTTCGTCGATCTCGACCTCCATGTTGTAGAATTTAACCTCAACGCCATAAAGCAAAGTATCATCATCTGCGGTTCCCGGTGCGATCTTATCCAGAGCATAGATCATCTCAATGATGCCATCCAGGATACGTTTCGGCATAACAAGACTTAAATCTCCCGGTGTCGCAGAAAGTGTAGGTGTTACGAAACTTTCCTCAATACGGGCTTTTGTGCTTCGTCTTCCGCGGATCAGATCTCCAAACCGCTGTACCATAACACCACCGCCAAGCATATTGGAAAGTCTTGCAATGCTCTCACCGTATCCGTTGCTGTCATGGAACGGCTCTGAGAAATGCTTGGATACCAGAAGGGCAAAGTTTGTATTGTTGGTATGCTTTGCCGGATCTTCGTAGCTGTGACCGTTTACTGTGATGATACCGTTGGTATTTTCATTCACGACAACACCTCGCGGGTTCATGCAGAAGGTACGGACCATATCCTCAAACTTCTCAGTTCTGTAAACGATCTTGCTCTCATAAAGCTCATCTGTCAGACGGCTGAAAACCTCTGCCGGAAGCTCCACACGGACTCCGATGTCCACACGGTTGGAAAGAGTCGGGATCTTAAGCTCTGTACATACCGTCTCCATCCATTTACTTCCGCTTCGTCCTGCGGAGATGATACAGTAAGTTCCCTCGTAACGCTCATCTCCTACAAAAACTGCATAACCGTCTTCAGTTTTTTCTACTTTGTCAACAGATGCGTCAAAATAGAAGTCCACATGGTCTTTCATTTTTTCATAGAGGTTCTGAAGCACCACATAGTTGATATCTGTTCCCAGATGGCGGACTGATGCATCCAAAAGATGCAGGCCGTTCTGAAGGCAGAGCTTACGGATCTCGCTGTTTGTGGTAGAATAAAGTTTGGTTCCCTCACCGCCATGCATCAGGTTCAGTTTATCTACATATTCCATCAGCTCTGTGGCTGTATCCTTGCCGATATGCTGGTACAGAGTTCCGCCAAACTGATTGGTGATATTATATTTTCCGTCGGAGAAAGCGCCTGCACCGCCAAATCCCTTCATGATCGCACAGGTTTTGCAGTGGATACAGGATTTTACTTTCTTTCCGTCGATGGGACATTTTCTTTTTTCCAGAGGATGACCAGCTTCAAAAACCGCGATCTTTTTCTCCGGATCATTATTCATCAGTTCATAGGCCGCAAAGATTCCACCGGGACCTGCTCCTACGATCAGTACATCATATTTCATAAATAAAAACTCCTTATCTTGTATTGCACATTTTCAGTACTTTGTTTTTGCATAAACCCTGTCTATTCTACAACAAGTGTGTTCAAAAGTCACCTGTTTTTTCGGAACCTTCCGATCTTAAGCTTTTTTCCATCTGTTTCCACGGTAATAGCACCGTTTTTCATGGTGTATTCCACCTGACTTCCGGCCGCTTTAAGCCGCTCTACGGTTTCCGGTGACGGATGTCCGTAGGTGTTAGTGAGCGAACAGGAAATGATCGCCACTTCCGGCTTTATTTTCTCAAGAAATGCTTCTGTGGTAGAATAACGGGAACCGTGATGTCCCACCTTCAGACAGTCAACATCCTCAAGCCCCCCGGCTGCCAGAAGCTTTTTCTCCGTATCTGCACCGATATCTCCGGTAAAAAGCATCTGAAAATCTCCAAAAGACAACTCCATCACCATAGCTTCCTCATTCACATCTTTTCCTGTGGCATTTTTCTCCGGCCACAGAACAGAAAAAGATACTTTGCCGCAAGGCAGCTCATCCCCTTTTCCGGCTGTCATGACCTTAACTCCGGCTGTTTTTGCTGCCTCTGCAAGCTCCCTCCACGCATCTGGTCTTTCCGCCCAGGCAGGCAGGATCAGATATCCGGCCCGGATGGTTGTAAGACCTTTTCCCATATATTCCAGAAGCTCCTTCACACCGTTGATGTGATCCTGATCTGTATGGGAAATAAAAATCCCATCCAGCCAGGAAATCCCCTGACTTTTCAATGCCGGCAAAAGGCAGTATCTTCCAAGCTCCGACTGGCTGCTGCTTCCTCCGTCGATCAAAAAATGGTGATCCTCCGGGGTCTCCACAAGAATACCGTCACCTTGTCCTACATCCAGGCAGATCACCTTCAGACTTCCTGCTGGATGAAATCCCAGTATCAGGATTCCGACTGCCAGAAAAATACCGGCTGTTATCCGGATAGCATATAGCTTCCAACAACCTGCTTCCGCCCGCTCCTCTGATAACTCCATTTCCTCACTGACTGCTTTTTTCTTCCGGAGCTGTTCTTTTATATACTGTCCCATAAACAGGACTATGATCAAAAAGCCATAATATACCACAATCTGCCATATTTCCGGCTCCCCTCCGATCCAGGTACTCCATCCTGATCTTCCTGCCAGACTGCAGAGATATTCATAAAAAAGCAGCAGTACCCTTGCCGGCAGGATTACCAGTTTTGCCGCAGGAATACTGAGAATTCCCAGCAGCAGCGCCGCCATTCCTCCAGTCAGCACTACCCCCACACTTGGAAGCACCAACAGATTCAGGATAAATCCGGCAATAGAGACTTCTCCGAAAAACTTCAGCATCACCGGCAGAGTCACAAGCTGAAGAGCTATAGGACTTACCAGTGCCTTTGTCCATTTTTTCTCCGCTCCTGCAAGGGCACAGATCTTTTCCGCAGCGAACCCCATTCCCAGAACACAGCCAAAGGACAGAAGAAATCCGCTGTCCAAGAGATAGGCCGGAGATTCCACAAGGAGCATCATGGCAGTTACGGAAAGAGCACTCATCATATCATAGATCCGTCCGGTGATCCTGGCTCCCATGGCGATCAAAAACATAGTTACTGCACGCATGGTGGAAACACTCCCTCCGGTCATGATCCCATACTGCAGCATCACTCCCAGAGAAAAAATCCCGGCAGGCCAGATTCCCAGTCCCATCTTCTTTAGAAGGTTGTAAAGCCCCATTCCAAGAATACTGATATGAAGTCCGCTGATGGCAAGGATATGTATGATCCCGGCCAGCTGATAGCTCATCTGTGTTTCCGGATCCAGTTCCTGTTTGTCTCCAAGCGTCATGGCACAAAAAACAGGTGCATCTTTTCCTGCTGCTTCCTTCAGGATCTGTCTGCAGCTTTCTTTTATCTCCAAAAGGAGCTGCCTGTAGCCGGAATACACTGCTGTTTTCTTTTGGAGCACAGCGTTCTTCATAAAATAATAAATATGACGACAGGCATAAAAGTGTTGGCTGTCAAAGCCCCCCGGATTCGCAGGACCTTCCACTCTTTTCAGCGTTCCCTTGACCAGGATCCGCATTCCCGGTTTCAGATCTTCTTCTTTTTTGAGAAATATTCTTACATTTTCAATTGGAAATTTTTTTGACTGATGGATAAGATATGTTTTTTTCAGATAAACAGACTGGGAAAATTCTGTGTTTTCATACTGTTCCACCTCCCCGCAGATCATGGAACCAGGGTGCGCTTCGATCTGCTCCTGCACATTTAACGGAAGGGGATTCCCCCTGATCAGAGGAATCCCCATAAGCTCCAGTGCGCCAAGACTCAGCACCATAAGAAAACACAAAAGACACATCGGCCTTTTCGCCATAAATGTTCTCCCGTTTTCTGATATTTTGAAATGTTTTATTTTTTCTATTCTTTTTTAGCCTTTGTGTGTGCCAGCAAGCTGTCGTTCCATTCATAGAACTTATAAAGCTGCATATTCTGGCCAAAGGTCACTTCCTTGTTTCCTTCGATGGAAATCTCAACTTTGTCCACATCCGTTGCCGCGATCAGCGTATTTACCACCGAATACACGGCAATCTGTTCCGAAACATCCAGCGCATAATCCTGAAATACGGAATTATAATCCACATAGCAGATTCCGTTTGCTCTCGTCAGGGAAAGTACCTCTGAATTCTCCGGTATTGTAGGATAATGTCCTTTTTCCAGCGGACCTCTTGCAAGCTGCTCCAAAACCACCGTAGCCTTCGGAAGATTTCGTCTGTAGCGGACACTTCTCTGTTCCGCTACCAGTTTATCTCCGTTTTTATTTGTGAAATACAAAGTAAAGGTGTCATAGCTGTACACATCCCCATCGGACCCGGAAAACTCCACAAAGGTGTCGTTGTTCATGGCTCCCACTTCTTCACCCCTGGTATCTGTCAGCGGCTTTTTACCCACATAGATTTCCACAGAATCTACTCCTGGAACCTGTAAAAAGATCTTCACTATACCTGCCCGCACCAGAAGTTCCCTGGTACGTGACATTTTATCATAGGCCTCATTGAATTCTACGTTCAGGACTCCATCCTGTATGGAATAAGAAGAAATCTTTACCCCATCCGGAAAAAGTGAGATTCCGTCTTCCCGGGTCTCACGGTTATTCAGACTCTCGGAAAAATTGCGCAGCATCACTTCTGTTGTTTCCTTCTCCGGAGTATATTTTTCTTCTTTCAGTCTCGTTTCATCGCTGTTGATATAATAAAATCTATACTGCTGTTCTTCGTTTTTATTTCTTCCTGACAAACCTATGAAAGCAACCAGACCAAAAAGGATGCAGGCAGCGGCCACACAGATGATCAAAATCGTTTTTTTCATGCTGTACCTCCTAGGACGGGATATAGGACAGCGGGATCTTCACGGTAAATGTGGTTCCCTCGCCCTCTTTGCTGGATACCTTGATGATCCCATGATGCATGGCTATAGAACTTCTTGTAATAGCAAGTCCAAGACCGGTTCCGCCGATTTCTCTGGAATGAGATTTATCCACACGATAAAAACGCTCAAAGATCCGTTCAATGGAATCTTCCGGTATTCCCAGGCCGGAATCTGCAACCGTCACATAGAAATCCTTATGATCCGCATCCAGTGTTACGCGGACCCATCCCTCATCTACATTGTATTTGATACCATTTTCGACCAGGTTACTGATGGCAAGGGTAAATTTCACCTCATCCACATCTGCGGTTACCGGTCGGAACGAATCCAGGATCAGGTCAATCCTTCTCTGATCTGCAATAGGACGGAGACGCTTCAGGATATTCTCCAACAGCTCATTGATATTCATATTACTGATATTCATATCTGCTGCTTTTTTGTCCATTTTTACCAGGGAGAGCAGATCGGTGATGATCTTGTTCTCTCTGTCAATCTCTTCTGTGATATCAGAAAGAAATTCCTGATACAGTTCCTCCGGAACCCCCTGCTGTCCTACCAGCGAATCCGCCAGAACCTTCATTGAAGTCATAGGTGTCTTCAGCTCATGAGACACATTGGATACAAACTCCTGTCTGGATTCATCCAACGTCTTCATTCTGGAAAGCATCTTGTTAAATGCATCTGTGATCAAAGCTGTCTCTGTATAATCCGGTACCGAGATCTCCTCATTCTGATATCCGTCTGTAAGGTCCTCGATTGCTTTCGTTACCCTGGCAAATGGCTTCACCAGGATCGTGGAAAGAATATAACCCAGAAAAATGGCCAGCACTACAATGATACCGATGATCAGAATCCCTTTCTGCTCCAGTTCATGGATGGTTGCTGTCACCTCACTGGAAGATGCCATGATCATCATGGCACCCTGCACCTGTTTTACATCCGGACTTTTTACCGGAACTGCCAGGATCAGCTTCTGGCTGTCAGAATCATATTGGTAGGCATCTTCTCCTTTAAAACAGTTCAATACTTTCTGGGAAACCAGAGTCCTGCCCTCATCCACGCCATAGGTATCCTTGATGATCCTGAAATCCCTGTCTACAATGAGAATCCTGCCACCATAGCTGTTGGACAGTAATTCCAGCTTGCTGTTCACCGTCTGAGAGCTGGTGTTATTCAGATAATTCTCCTTGATCAGCAGGTCGCACATGATGTCACAGATGTTCTCCATGCTCTGCACACGGTTGGCAATGGCACGATCTTCATAGTTGGCAATGACCATTTCCGTTACGATGACACTCGGTACGATTCCCAGTATGATCAGGATGATCAGAATACGAAAGCGGAGACTTTTGAAAAATTTGCCGTTCTTTTTGAACTTCACAGGTTATGCCTGGAAATAGTAGCCCACACCCCATTTGGTGTGTACATATTTCGGCTCACTGGGATTGGCCTCGATCTTTTCTCTCAGGCGGCGGATATGTACATCTACGGTACGGACATCTCCCGGATATTCATAGCCCCATACGATATTCAGAAGATTTTCTCTGCTGTATACCTTGTTCGGATTGAATACCAGCAGTTCCAGCACATCAAATTCCTTGGCTGTGAGGTTGATCTCTTTTCCGGAGATAAATACGCGGCGTCCTTCGCAGTCCAGCTTCAGTTCTCCGACTTCCACAGTCTTGGCCTTCTCCTGCTTGTCCTGTTTGCTGCCTGCACGGCGGATGATCGCCTTGATGCGGGCTTTGACTTCCAGGATATTGAAAGGCTTGGTGACATAATCATCAGCTCCGTATTCCAGACCCAGGATCTTATCCATATCTTCTCCTTTTGCTGTAAGCATGATGATCGGAACATTGGAAAATTCACGGATCTGCTGGCATACCTCAAGACCGTCCATTTTGGGAAGCATCAGGTCAAGAAGGATGATATCGTACTCTCCTGCTTTTGCTTTTTCCAATGCTTCCTCTCCGTCATAGGCACAGTCCACTTCCATTCCGTCCTGTTCCAGACTGAAGCGAAGTCCCTTGACAATCAGTTTCTCATCATCTACTACCAATACTTTCCTGCTCATTTAGCGCTCCTTACTTTATTGCTATTTTATCCTTTATCTTCTCATAGGTTCCTTCTTTGATGCCTGGTACATTCATGATATCCTCTGCTGAAGTAAAGGGACCGTTCTCTTCCCTGTAAGCGATGATCGCCAGGGCCTTGGACTCCCCTACACCTGTGAGAGTAGTAAGCTGGGATACATCAGCGGTGTTCAGATCGATCTTCTGCTCTGTGGAAGATGCAGTCTCGGCTTCACCGGAATTCTCTCCGGCGGATTTCTGTCCGCTCGCCGTTTCGGTACTGTTTTCTGCTGTGACTTCCGATCCATCCTGGGTAGCTGCGATCCGCTGGCTGTCCACCTCCGCCTGGGTAGGCACATAAACCTGCTGTCCATCGGAAAGTCCCTTAGCACGGTTGAGATAGCTTGCCGCAGCTTCCGGAAGATATCCTCCGGCCTGCTCGATAGCCTGAAAAACACGGCTGCCATATGGAAGCTCATAGACTCCCGGGCTGGTCACTGCTCCACATATATCTACATAAATGGTCTGAGGGGTGTCTGAGATCTCCGGCAGCTGTTTTTCAACCTCCGGAGCAGGTTCCTCCGCAGACTCATTCTGTTTCTTCTGTGATATATCTGCCGCAGCCCCTGCGGATGCCTTCCCGGATACTTCACTTTCCGTATCCTTCGGTTCTTCCTGCTCTGCATCCATTCCGGATGCTTCCGTACTTTCTTCCTGCACCAGTTCTTTCTCCAGAAATTCTGTTCCGTCATCCTTACAGCCTGTCAGCCCTGCCAGGATCTGTAACAAAAATATGGAAAAAACAAACCGAACACTTCTGATATGTGATCTTATTTTCATAGGTAGGCGGTCCACTCCTTTCCGCCGATGTGGCGGCAGGTGCCCCGTTACTCATGCAAAACCATACCTTATTTTAACGAAGTATTACAAATATTACAATACTTTTATTTCTATTTCCATTTGAAAATAACCACACCTGCAATACAGATCAGCATTCCCAACAGCTTTCTCCACTGAAAATCTGCTCTTTCCACACCGAAAATCCCCAGCAATTCTATAAGATAAGCCACCGCAAGCTGAGAAATGACAATAAGCATAACCGCCCGCGCAGGCCCCAGACTTCCCATACTCCGGATCACTGTGATAGTGATAAATGCACCGATCACTCCTCCGAGTAAATTATATTTATCCTCTACCTGCCACAGCATGCCGATACTTTCTCTGCCTGTAAAAAACCATGCTGCCACACAGACCAGAAATGCAGAAAACTGTACCCAGCCGGTTGAAACCCACAGACTGGTCTGTTTTGTTACATTTGTGTTAAATACCCCTTGAATACTCATCAGTACACCTGAGATCAGTGCTGACAAAAATCCCCACATAAAAATCCCTCCATATATACTCCATTTCCGGTATTACTGCTGGAAAAAGGCGCTGCATATTTCTGCAACGCCTTTACGGTTTCTTATAATTTAGTTTATGTGATTTTCCTGCAATTATACACACTGCTGCCCTGTTTTCTCATCCGCATAATATTTATATACATGATCACGAAACGCTCTTTATTCCGAAAAATACTTTCTGAGATATATCCTTCCGGAAAACGCAATATGCGGCATCTCATAAAAAATGGCTGTTTTCGGACAGATTGGACGATAGAGTGGGTCTGCCACAATGATCCTGGCTGTTTTCAGCTTTTCTTCCATGGCTTTCTCGCCACAGATGGCTTCATCTCCCTTGCGCAAAAGTCCCTCTGTGATCTCCAGCGGACAGAGTAGCTGAACCTTTTTTCCGTATTTCTGCTCTATGACTGCTGCCAAGGAGCCCATGGTAACCGGTTCTCCGATGATGGTAATGTCCGGTACGGAAAAAAATACCTCATCTTTGTCGGGCATTTCCCTGCTTTCTCCTGAAGGGTCAGATACTGCTGACAGACTGTTCCTTCCCTGAAAATAGATTACCTGCTCCGGAGTTACTTTCCACAGTTCCTCCTGTTTCCCTAAGATCTGCCCTCCGCTTTCCTCTTCGGAGTCATCCTTTTTATTTACCCACTCTCCACAGGATCTATCCGCGATCCGCTCAAGTGCATCTGAAATCTGTCCCTCATAGCCTTCCACAGGAGTCCCCACGAGAAATGGCGTACCGAATTTTTCTTTCAGCACATTGGCCGCCGGGATCCCCACAGAGGATACCACAAGGTTTACCGCTGCTTCGCCGGCACGGGACAAAGCTTCCAGCGTATCCCCCATAGCCCAGGTGGAAAGTATCTCCCAGCCATAGTTTTTCAGACGTTTTTTCATGGCATCTACTGCAGACTGCGGGCCAAGATCAAGGGGTGTTGCTCCAAGAAGATTTAATTTTCTGCTTCTCTTCTCTGTAGATCTTTCCGCAGATCCCGTCGGTACTTCTGAACACCTTCCTGTTTTCTCTGCTGCTCCTGTGAAATGTCCTGCGATTTCCGCCAGTGCCAGCCCTGCTCCGTATACATAGTCGTGCATGCCGCTAGTCGGAACCGAAAATACCGGAATTTCGGTCCTTGCTGTAAGTGCACGGGCCAGTCCCTGAAAATCTGTTCCGTTCATAAAGGGGATCGGTGAACTTGCAAGTGCAATAAATTTCGGTTTCAGCTCCTTTGCTGCCTCTTCGATATCTTGAAGAAATTTCTCATCATTTCCCATAATGGCATCGATATCCGTAAGACCTGAGATAAAGATCAGACTGTCCTGGTCGTACCACCGGATCTCATCATGGGTATTATAGGTAGAATTACAGCCGGAGGGATCATGCATCACTGTCATTCCTCCAAGCTCATACAATGCGGAGCAGACGCCGGACACATCTGCCGTGTAGATCGGTATGATCCGATATGCCTGTCTCATATGCAGCTTTCGCACCCCCATCCCTTTCGAACGATCAGATCCTCCGGAGCTTTTTCCTCATTAAATGCCTCCAGCATCAGCTGTGCAGTACGTCTGATCCCGTCAAAGCCCCAGAGCCCGCCGCCCTGTACCATATTGACAAAATTCCGGCTTCCAGTAAACCAGGCTGCTTTTTGTCCGACGGCAAGGAGTTTTCCGGAATGCTGCCGTGGCCGCACTCTCATCTCCGGGCGAACAGTCGAAATCAGCCTGAGTTCCGGATAATTCTCCTTCAGCCAGAAAAATACTTCTTTTTCTTCCGGGCTGATACTGTCCAGAAAAACGGACTGTACCTGAAATCCATGGGTAAGGAGAAGCTTTGCAAGTCCCAGAGGTCTTGGATGAAAAAGATAATCCACAGCTATGGGAGTGTCACCGATGATCTGGTGTGCATGGGAAAGAGCCTCCTCGCATTTTCGGATCTCCGTTTTGATATCCAGGCCATTTTTACCGCAGCTGTGCTGATCCAGCAGCTCCAGCAAATACTTTTCCTGCGTCTCTATCTCCTCATAGTCAAAGCTTCCGGGCAGGTATAAAAACGGCCTTCCAAGTCTCTCCGCCTGCTGCTGTACTCCGAATTTTCCTGCCGGATAACAGTTAAGAATCAGGCTTCCCTCTCCCAGGCTCTGATAATCCTCCCAGGTCTTACAGGCCGGTGCTTCCCGGAGACGGATTCCGTTCTTTTTCAGGATCCGGCAGATATCTGCACTCTCATCCAGAACAAAATCACTGCCCAGGACTGTGACACATTCCGGATCAGCTTTCCTCTCCGGTACTGCATCATACATGGCACGGCGCAGCTTCTGATCCGGAGTCGGACCTGTTTTCTGCATGACAGGATCCATAAAGCATCGCATAAAAAAGATCTCCGGAAATCTTTCTTCCAGTTCGCCGTAGATGCGGTCCAGATCACTTCCCAGAAAATGATGAAGACACACGGTAAAAAGCAAGACTGCCTTTGGCTTCTCATCCAGCCGGTTCAGAATGTCCGTCACTCCTTCAATGGTCACATCCTCCAGATTTCCGCCCAGAAGATCCTTTTCCTCCACGATCACAAAGGAAAAACGGTCTGCCGCATTCATCTCTGCGGCAGTCAGCACAACGCCACGCATGCAGTTATCCGCACAGACGTAGATCTGCCTTGCTTCCGGAACCAGCATTCCCGTATGTACGATATTCCAGTTTCCATGGACCGGTGAATTAAATTCCAGCCCCGGCTGAAAGGGAACCGGAAAAGAGGCTTCCTTTATAAATATTTCTGTTTTTCCCGAAAGCCCTCTGCTACCAACTCTTTTTAACATGGGCTTTCCTCCCTGCATGCACTCAGGATCTGCTCTGCCAGCATCCGGTACTCTTCTGCCATCTCGCTATCCGGATAGGCTTCCAGAAGAGTTTTTCCCCTGTTCTCTGCTTCCAGGACCAGCTCACTTCTGGAAAGCGTTCCCACTACCTGCGTATGAAAGTCCGCCGCCAGCGCCCGGACTTTTTCTTCCTCTCCCGGCACGTTCCGCCGGTTCAGGATCACGCCACCAAGGGACGCATATCCTCTGTTTCTGAAATTATCCACTGCCATGGCAATATTTGCCCCTGCATGGATGGCCATGTTTTCTCCGGAGGTGATGATAAATACCTTATCTGCATACCCCTTTCGCATGGGCATGGAGAATCCACCGCAGACAACATCTCCCAGTACGTCATAAAAAACAATGTCCGGTTTATAGGTCTCATAAGCTCCGTTTTCCTTAAGCTTCTCAAGAGCGGTAATGATACCTCTTCCCGCACATCCAAGCCCCGGTGCAGGACCGCCGGCTTCCACACAGACTACACCTCCATATCCGATCTGCACCATATCCGTAAGCTTCAGCTCCTGGCGTTTTTCGTTATACAGTTCCAGCACAGTGGGAACTTTTTTTCCATGCCTGAGAAGGATCGTGGAATCTGCTTTTGGATCACAGCCGATCTGCATCACTTTCATTCCTTTTTCCGCAAGGGTAGCTGCCACATTGGAAACCGTAGTAGACTTTCCGATGCCGCCCTTTCCGTATACCGCAACTTTTATCATTTTCTGTCCTCCGCTTTTGTGATCACATTGGAATATGCCGTTTTGGCGGAAACTCCACTGAGGCGGCCGATCTTTCCGGATAAGGAGCTGATCACATCTTGTGGTGCGTCAATGGCAATACTGATGATATTGATGCCTTTCTCCCGGTAAGGGATCCCCATTCTCCCGATAATATATTTTCCCGCTTCGTGAAGGAAACGGTTGATATCATCGATCACATCATTGTTTTCCACAATGATCGAAATCAATGCCACTCTTGTCTCCATAAGATCTGACTCTCCTTTCCGATATTATCAGCAGATCCTCGGCAGAAGCTCTCCTCCCGGCTGCGGAAGAAGTGCCTGAGTTCCGATCTCCGTAGTCATGACAACTTTTCCGGGCTGTTCTTCAGTAACTTCACCGATAATGGCTGCATCCCTGGAATAAGGACATTTACGCAGTGCTTCCACGATCCTTCCTGCCTCTTCCTTTGGTGCCATGATCACCATACGTCCCTCACATGCCAGATAAAGCGGCTCCAGGCCAAGCATGCCGCAGACACCCTTTACCTCCGGAGCTACCGGAACAGCTGCTGCATCCAGGCGGATTCCTACATTACTCTGTCCTGCGATCTCATAAAGAACCGTTCCGACACCACCTCTTGTGGCATCACGGATCACATGAATGTTATGGGTGGCATCCAGCACTTCTTTTACGGCTCCCCACAGCGGTGCGCAGTCACTTGTCACATCTGCGTCAATGCCGAAATCCTCTCTTGCCAGAAGAATGGTGCATCCATGTCTTCCCACATCACCGGTTACAATAATGGCATCTCCCGGTTTTGCCAGCTCACCGCCTACCTGAACGCCCTCCCGGATCTCACCCATTCCGGTTGTTGTGATAAACACACCGTCAACCTGGCCTTTTCCTGCCACCTTAGTATCTCCGGAAACGATGCGCACTCCGGCTTCTTTTGCTGTTTTTTCCATGGCGGCGGCGATCTCCTCCAGCTTCTCCATGGGAAAACCCTCCTCGATGACAAAAGCGCAGGTAAGATACATCGGTTTTGCTCCCATACAGGCAAGGTCATTAACTGTTCCGCAGATGGAAAGCTTGCCGATATTTCCCCCCTGAAAGAATGCCGGAGAAACAATAAATCCATCGGTGGATACTGCCATTTTTCCTGCAGGCGGAACCAGCACTGCCGCATCATCGGCTGTGAGATCCGGGTTTGCAAAATGCGCTTTGAATACTTCATCGATCAGTTCTGAGGTTTGACGGCCTCCGGCACCGTGTGCCATGGTCACTGTTTTATTTTCCATAATATTATCTTCTTTCTATGCTGGGTCAAAGGAATTTCATATCGGTTTCATCCTGTCAGATCTTCCGGATACGATCCTTCGTTTGTACTATATGTAATGTATCATATTTCGCAGTCCATTAAAGCGGACATCAGTTTCCGTACATAAAATATGCGGAACATGCTCCTTCATTGGATACCATACAGGCACCTACCGGATGCTGCGGGGTACAGACCTTTCCGAATACCTTACAATCTGATGGCCTGCATTTTCCCTGAAGCACATCCCCACAGCGACAGGCCGGATTTGGCCTGCCCTGGATCGGCGGCACTGCATATTTTTTTCTGGCATCAAAGGCTTCCCACTCCTTCCGGAGCACCAGGCCGGACCCCGGGATCACACCCAGACCGCGCCATTCGGAATCACAGGGCTCCATCAGTTCTTCGATCAGCTTCTGTGCCTCCGGGCTTCCCTCACTTTTTACCACACGGGGATAGCAGTTCACAAAGAACGGTTTTCCTTCCTGAAAACGTACCAGTGCAACAGCCAGTGCCGTAAGCAGCTCCTTCGCTGTAAAGCCTGCCACCACACCACTGATACCTTCCTCTGCCAGCTGCTCACAGAGCGCAGTTCCTGTGATCGCATTGACATGTCCCGGATAAAGGAACACATCCGCACTGCCCTTTAATGCCTGATAAGCCTGGGGCATGGTCTTGTTTGCCACAAGGAGCGAATAATTGGAAAGTCCGTCCTCTCCGGCCTTTTTCACGGAAAGACAGCCGGCAGGCGTGGTGGTCTCAAAGCCAACGGAAAGAAATACCACCTGCTCTTTTGGATGCTCTTTCGCATATTTTTCTGCATCTGCCGGTGAATAGACGATCCGTATCCTGGCGCCTTCTGCCCTGGCATCTGCAAGGCTTTTCTTTGTTCCCGGTACGCGGACAAGATCACCGAATGTGCAGATCGTCACCTGTTTTTCCAGAGCAAGATAAACGGCCTCGTCAATAAACCCTACCGGTGTTACACAGACCGGACATCCCGGTCCTGAGATCAGCTCCACCTGCGGCGGCAGAAGCTTGCGGATCCCCAGACGGAAGATCTCGTGGGTATGTGTTCCGCAGACCTCCATGATCCGCACCGGCGGCCCCTGATATCCTTCTATGATCTCTCTTGCTGTTTTTTTCCTCTCTTCCATCACAGCAGTTCCTCCATCAGCTGATCTGTCTCTTCCTCGTCATCATCGGTGATCTTTGCAATGGCAACACCTGCATGCACCATCACATAATCCCCCGGCTCCAGGTCTCCCAAGAGCTGGGCGGAAACCTCTCTCTTTGCGCCGCCTGCATCCACCACTGCTGTTCCGTCACTGATCTTTACTACTTTTGCTGATAATCCTACACACATATCTGTGCCTCCCATCCTGCATTTCTGCTGTATGCTCCATGCGTTATCATAAAACATTTTTGATCCGTATCTGCATGATCTCGTCTATATTTATCTGTGCCGCTGCACATAAGCCATCCCATACACCGCCTGTCCCAGTGCGATCCCTCCGTCATTCGGCGGGATCAGGCTGTGCTTCAGAACTTTAAACCCCATTTCCGTAAGGCCGTCATCTACCAGCTCCAGAAGCAGCCGGTTCTGAAAGACACCGCCACTTAATGCCACTTTCCGGATTCCGGTCTGCCGTTCTGCTTCCCCACAGGCTGCAAGGATCTCATCTGCCAGTGCCCGGTGAAATCCATAAGCCAGCTTCCCGGGATCCTCTCCTGCAAGCCTTGCCCGGACCAGATATGCAACGATCTCACCTGTATTTAAAATAAATTTTCGTTCATCTTCAGACGCTTCTGAGATGCCTGTGCTTTCCGGAATGTCTTCCTTTTCTGACATCCGTATCTTCAGATTTTCTTCCGGATTTTTCTTCTGCATCTCCCGCTGCTTTCTCCAGGCCTCCGCCGCAAATTCCAGTGCTGTGGACGCTTCTCCCTCAAAGGTAGACGCTCTCCGGATCCCCAGGATCGCACTGACTCCGTCAAAAAGTCTTCCTGCACTGGTGGAAGTCACGGCATTGATCTTCCGCTGTGCCATAGTCACCAGTACCTTTGCTTCCTGATCTGTGCAAAGTCCCAGTTTACGGACAGTGTCCAGGGTTTTTTCCAGATTTCCCATATTCTGCCAGATCAGGGAAACGGCGATCCGCCAGCCTTCTTTTGCGGAAATATCTCCGCCAACCTGGACAAAGGGTTCTATACTTCCAAGCCTTGTAAATCCCTGCCAGTCTGCAACCAGGAGCTCTCCGCCCCAGATGGTTCCATCGGTTCCATAGCCTGTTCCGTCAAAGGAAACCCCTATCACCTTTTCTTCGCAGTCATTTTCTGCCATGCAGGATAAAATGTGTGCATAATGATGCTGCACCCTCAGAACCGGAAGCCCTAGCTCCTCTGCCACCACTGTGGAATTATATTTAGGGTGAAGATCACAGACCACTACCTCCGGCTGCACCTCCAGAAGTGTTTCCAGCCGCCCGATCGTTTCCTTCAGGGCTTTTACCGTTCGAAGATCCTCCAGATCTCCCACATAAGGGGAAGGATAAAAACGGTTATCCACACCAATGCAGAAGGTGTTCTTAAGTTCTCCACCTGCTGCGATCACCTGGCCCTTCCAGGGTGTGGAGACCATAAACGGAAGAGGCGCATACCCGCGGGAACGGCGGATCATATAGGGTTCACCCTTATAGAAATCCATCACCGAATCGTCGGCCCGGATACGTATCTTCCTGTTGTGGGAAAGAATGCAGTCACAGAGATAGGAAAGCTCCTCTGCCGCCTCCTCATCATCTCTGCAGATCGGCGCCCCAGAAGTATTTCCGCTGGTCATTACCAGAAGCCCAGGCATCCGGATCCCATCATCGTAATGAAAAAGAAGCAGCTGAACCGGTGCATAGGGAAGCATGACACCCACCTTGGGATTCCCAGGTGCAATGCTCTCACAAAGCCCCGTTTCTCCCGGCAGCTTATCCAACAGCAGGATCGGCTTCTGATGACCGGTAAGGATCTTCTCCTGTTCCTCGCTGACCTTACAGATCTTCTTCACAGCTTCCATATCCTGTGCCATCACTGCAAAAGGCTTCCCCGGACGCCGTTTCCGCTGCCGCAGCCGCTGTACTGCCTCCTCACTGGTAGCATCACAGCAAAGGTGAAAACCACCGATCCCTTTGATGGCCACGATCCCGCCGGAAGCAATGATCTTCCTTGTATAAGTGATAGCCTCCCGTCCCCGTTCCTCTCTTCCCGCCAGGTATACCTCAGGGCCGCAGTCATTACAGCACACCGGCTGGGCATCATAGCGTCTGGTATCCGGGTTATGGTACTCATCCGCACAGGAGGGACACATGGGAAATTCCTTCATACTGGTCCGTTCACGGTCATAAGGAAGCGAATCCAGGATCGTCAGTCTCGGACCGCAGCAGGTACAGTTGATAAAGGGATGCAGATACCGCCTGTTTTCCGGATCAAACATCTCCGCCTTACATTCATCGCAGATCGCGATATCCGGGGAGACAAAGATTTCCCCCTTTGTCTTCTCACTTTCGATGATATCAAACTGTGTAAATTTCTCCGGCTCCTCCACCGGTTCTTCAAGAAGCTTCAGGATAGCTGCACGCTTCGGTGGCTTATTCCCGATATCTGCGATAAAGGCATCCACATCCTGCTGCTTACCCTGAGCAAAAATCTCCACATAGGGTCCTTTATTGGACACACTGCCACGGATTCCTCTTGCCATAGCATGACGACTCACCGTAGGGCGAAATCCCACTCCCTGTACGATCCCGTAAACACGGATCATTTTCGTAATTTCCCGCTCCATATGTTTCTCCATTCCCTGCAGCTGTTTCCACTGATCCGGCTGCAGCATGCATGTAACTTTATGTCCTGCCCTTATGGTCTACCTGCATTTTCCGGATACTGCAAAATGCACTGTATCCACAAACACTCCTGAAAAAGCCTTTGTCATCCGCTTCATACATGGATCTGCAAAGATCACGTCATATCCGCCCTTCTCTGCCAGTTCCATGTAATCTTCCTCATCCCTTAATGACACATCGCCCTCCTCCAGGAGATCTTTTTCCATGGAAAACCAGCTTGCCACGGTGAGCTCTCCGTCCGCACCACGTTTCCGTAGCTCCTCTCTTATGGAACCGGCCATCACCTGCTGCTGCACGATGAGAATCTTTTTTCCTGTATAATCCATATCAGGAACCAGCTCTTCCGCCAGAGGATATCCCACCTCATAAGGTGTTCCGAAGGTTTTCTCCAGATATCTGGCACATTCCAGTGCCGCAGGAGAAACCACAATATTTTTTTCCGCAGAGGAGGCTTTTTTTACCTCATCAAGCCCGTCTCCCATTCCATAGCAGACTGCTCTCTGTCCTCTGGCACGGAATTTTTCACGGATCTTGTCTGCTGCTTTCAGGTCACTGACATCCTGAGGTGTCATTCCGAGAACTCCTGTCTTACCAGCCTCCACAGGCTGCTTTTCCCGGGCAAAGGCTTTAAAAAGCTCCAGATAAGCCTTCCGCTCTCCCGCATCATAAAGCTCCATTCCGTTGGTATTTACTGCAAGCACCGGAAGATCTGTTTTCTTCTCGCACATCCGCCGCAGTGCCTGATGATCCGTTCCGATCACAGCAGGTACCGGTGTTCCGATAATGGCTGCAAAGCCTGCCTCCACCTTTTCTGCTACATCCACAAGCTTGGCAACCAGGCGGTCATCCCGTCCCAGGATGGCATCCATATCCCGAAGTCCTGCGCTGAATACCGCGCTTTTCTGTTCAAACCATCTTGGTTCATCAAAGCCGCAGACATTTCCCGCACATCCTCCTGCATCACAGATCACGATGATCCCGCCAAGCTCATACAGCACTGACACAGCTCCGGACTGATCCGGTGCAAAGGGTGTCAGATATTTCCGAAGTCCTCTCATACCTTTTCTCCCTTCTGCAAAACTTTCTCTGTCAGTGTCTCAAACAGCCTGCGTACCCCTGCATAGCCATAGGGCTGCCGGTCCTGATTCCACACGGCATTTGGCTGATCCCGGTGATAATATCCTGCATCCTTTCCTATGGTAAGGTTCACTCCGCTCCCGGACGGATCGTAATACAGCATGGTGGGTTCCATATTGGAAAAAACCTTTGTATCCGGACTCAATTCCGCAAGATGCCGTATGTATACAAAATTCTCGGCTGTGATAGTTCCGTAGATCTCCGGCACCCGGAAACCATACCGCACCAGGGCAAGGGCCAGCTCAAAGGGATCTCCATTCATGCACTCCCCTACTGCAAAGGACGCATCCGGACAGACCTCCCGGAATCGCTCCACAGCCTCTTCTGCTGCTTTTTTATACACTTCCTGATCAAAAGAGACTCCAAGAACCTGTCCCAAGGCACGATACTGATTTTCGATCTTATCTGTCTGGTAGAGCCTCCGAAGCTCAATAAAAGGAATCTTCAGCCGGTCATGAAAATCCTCCGCTGCAAACCTTGCTTCCGGATGAAGCACCAGATTAAAATTGGCCTGTGACATGGTCTGATATTCTTCATAATCCTTACATCTTGAGATCTCATGGATGGTCTTTACGCCTGCCTGCTGCAGCAGCTCATACATCTCGCAGTCATCAACCAGCGGCGAAAAAAATCCCAGAAGATTGACCACATTTCCCTTTTTCTTCTGTGGCTCAAGGAGGGAGTATAAGGACTGGCGCACATGGACCATAGGCGGCTTTCTGCCCTCACGTGTCAGTGCGTACATGTAACAGGGACGCACCGGAATATCCACCTTTTCCTCTGCCTTCCGGCAGACACGTTCCATATCCGTTCCCAGAAGTGCATCCACACAGGTGATACAGATCATCACCACAGACGGCTTCTTCTCACAGCAGTCGCAGATCTCTTTTACCGCTTTCGGGATCTTTTTCAGGTGACGGCCTGTAACAATATCCGTCTCGTCCATCATCAGATAAAAAAATCGATCATTGTACTCCGGCATGGAGCTGATAAGAGAAGTATTTCTTCCGCAGCATCCCGGTGCCACGATCAGCATAATGGAATCCGGCACTGCAAGCCCGGCTCTTTTTACGCCAAAGCCCTCCGCTCCCGGAGAGTTAAATGCCAGAGTTGCCGGAGAGCTATAGATCAGATGCTTCCCGGAGATCATCTGCGGAGGGATCGTTTCCAGCCCGCCCCGGGCCAGTTCTTCTGCAGTTGCAAAATATGCTTCCTTTTTCATATATCCTCCTTCTCCGTTTCTTCACTTTCCAATAGCTTCCTGGCCAGTGCAAAAAATTTCTCACTGATCTCAGAATTCTCATCTCCCTCGATCACCGTTTTGCCCTGATCCTCCCATCGGATGATCTCGTCACTTCTCGGGATCTCACCCACGACCGGAATATTATTTTTTTCTGCAAAAGCATTTACTTTTTCCGTTTCATTCTCCACATTCCTGTGATTCAGCACGATCCCGAAGATCCTCGCATAGCTTCGATCCTCAAAATTCCGCACAGCACTGGAAATATTATTGGCTGCATAGAGTGCCATTTTCTCTCCGGATGTGACAATGAGTACTTTTTCCGCATAGCCCTCCCGGATCGGTGCCGCAAAACCGCCGCATACTACATCTCCAAGAACATCGTAAAGCACTACATCCGGCTTCCAGGTCTCAAAAAGCTTCAGATCCTCCAGAAGCTGAAAGGTTGCGATGATACCTCTGCCTGCACAGCCAAGTCCCGGCGTGGGGCCGCCGGTCTCAATGCAGAGGACTCCACCAAAACCCTCCTTTGAAATATCCTCCAGCTTTTCCGGCTCCTCATCCTCTTCCCGCATATAATTCATTACCGGCCGCAGAGGTTCTCCCCCAAGAAGATTGATGGTGGAATCCGCCTTGGGATCACAACCGATCTGGATCACTCTCTTCCCCATGGCTGCAAAAGCCGCCGCCAGGTTGGACGTCACTGTAGACTTTCCGATACCGCCCTTTCCGTATACTGCTACCTTCAGCATAAAATCCTCCCTAATTCATTCTGTCCGCTCCCGCAGGTATTTTTCATAAAAAAAGCTCTTTCACGCACAAGGTGAAAGAGTCCCGTATTCCGCTCACAAAACAAAGTCAAACGGATATTCGCGATCCGCATTTGCTGCTTGTTCATAACCGAATAACGGCTTCGCAGCTGATTCGGTTAAGCTGTGCCGGATGAACAACGATTCCTGCTCGGATATTCCTTGCCGTCAAAGTCTGTTTCCTGCTGTATTTTGTTTTAATGCCTCATCCGGATAGAAAGAAAATATTTCGTTCCGTCTGAATTTTTCTGTTTTTATTATACAATGGTGTACATTAGTGAGTCAATTGCAACTCTGACTTTTTATGCAAAAAAAGGCCCCCAGGCGAAATATTTTTAAGCATTTCGCCGAGAAGTCTTTTCTCTGATCTGCCGGCTCAGAAGCCGCGGCAAAGTTATTCTTATGATAAAGCTTTACTGGATAGAAACTACGTGATATCCTCTGTCTTCCACTACCTTCTTAAGCTCTTCGTTGGAGATCTCTCTGTCGTAGGAAACCACTGCCTCACCTTTTTTCAGGCTTACTTTTGCTGCCGCACCGTCAATGCGGTTGATCGCTCTTGTGACGCTGGCCACACAGTTCTCACAGTGCATGCCTGTGATCTTCATGGTTTTCTCACCCAGCTTGGTTCCATCCAGCTTCTTCTTCGGGATCTCCGGCTTGCTGCCGCCTCCGCAGCAGGCGCCTTCGCCCTTCAGATGTTTATATGCGCCTTTTCCGGCAAACAGCATAATGATGATAACAACGATGACAACAATTGCATTTGCCATGATTTCTTTCCCTCCTGGTTACTTATGCATTCCACTGCAGCCGGAGCAGCCGGAACAATGACCGGAGCAGCTGCCGCCACAGCCTCCTGTACGTGTGTTACCGGCACAGCCGACACAGCTGAGCCCCTGTTTCTTTCTTGAATAGAGATAACTGATCACAAATACGCCATATGCGATCACCAGTGCCAGTACAATAATATCCGCTATCATACTCATATCTGTCACCCTTTCTTTCGCTGCACAGCCTGTAAACTGCTGCCAGCCTCTGATGAATACTTTTGTAAAAAAACTTCCATATTTCTTCAGGCTTATTATAGCACAGAAGACCAGGTATTTACATCCCCGGTCTCCTGCATTTCTTATCATTTCAGCTGTTCTTACAGCATCATTTCAAAGCTATCATATGTACCGGATCGTTACTGTATGACCGGTTTTCAATTACTCTGCTGCCTGTACAGATCTCTTTGTAACATCGTTCTGGTTCTTGTACGGATCTGGTCTGAACAGAAGGAAGAGCAGGATCGCTGCAAGGATCAGCGCTACGATCGTTCCAATTCCGAAGGAACCGGCACCTGTAACAACAAGACCGATCTGGTATACACAAAGTGTTACAACATAAGCAAAAATGTTCTGGAAGAGAATTGCAAACCAGAACCATTTTCTGGACTGCATCTCATGTGCCATTGTAGAAATAGCTGCAAGGCACGGAGAATCAAGCAGGTTGAACAGCAGGAAAGAAAATGCTGCTACTGCTGTCGGGAACCATGCTTTGATCGCTGCACCAACGATCATGGTATCCTCTGCATCATCACCAGCTACGTTTGCAAGAACACCCATTGTACTTACGATGGACTCTTTTGCGGAGAATCCAGAGATGGAGGCTGCAACCGGCTGCCATTTGCCAAATCCAAGAGGAGCAAAGATCGGAGCAAGGATACCGCCAAGGATAGCCATGATACTGTCGTTGCTGTCCTCAACAAATCCGATTCCGCTTCCTGTATTTCCGATGCTGGAAAGGATCCACATGATAACGGTTGCAAGGAAAAGAATGGTACCGGCTTTGATGATGAAGCCTTTCAGTCTCTCCCAAACGTGAAGCAGAACTGTCTTTACAGACGGAATGTGATACTGTGGAAGCTCCATTACGAACGGAGCAGGTTTACCGGAGAACGGTTTTGTTTTCTTCAGGATGATCGCAGCTACAAGAACTGCTACAACACCGATGAAGTACATCAGTGGTGTAATGAAACCAGCAGCTACATAGTCACCGGTTGCATAAGCTGTCATGATACCACCCATAAGAGCGATAACAGGAAGCTTGGCACCACATGGGATAAATGTCGCTGTCATGATCGTCAGACGACGGTCATTATCTGCCTCGATCGTTTTGGAAGCCATGATTCCAGGGATTCCACAGCCGGAGGAGATAAGAAGCGGGATAAAGCTCTTTCCGGAAAGTCCGAAATGACGGAATACACGGTCCATGACGAATGCGATACGAACCATGTAACCGCAGTCCTCAAGGATGGAAAGGAACAGGAACAGGATTGCCATCTGCGGAACGAATCCAAGCACTGCACCAAGACCACCGATGATACCATCTGATACAAGGCTTACCAGCCAATCCGCAACGCCGGCATTGCCGAGTCCATCCGATACAACACCCTGGATGGTTCCCACAAAGCTGTCGTTCGTCCAGTCTGTTACCATGGTACCAACTGTTGTTACCGATACATAATAAACGATAAACATGGTAAGGATAAAGATCGGAAGACCGAGAATACGGTTTGTTACGATACGGTCGATCTTATCGGAAACTGTCATCTTATTTCCGCTTCTCTTAACGTTTGCAGAAACAACCTTCTGGATGTACTGATATCTTCCATCCGTTACGATACTCTCTGTATCATCATCCTCTGCCTTCTCAAGGCCAGAAGCAATCTCCTCGATCCTGGACTGTGCAGAAGCCGGAAGGTTCAGACCTTCTTTTACCTTGCTGTCTCTCTCAAGAAGCTTTACTGCATACCATCTCTTGTTCTCCTCAGCGATGTTTGCAGGAACAAATCCCTCGATCTCATTTACAGCTTTTTCTACTGCTTTCGGAAATTCCATCTGCTTCGATGGTACTCTGTGCTGGTTCGCACATTTGATTGCCTCATCAACAACCTCTTTAAGGCCTGTTCCTTTAAGAGCAGAGGTCTCAACGATCGGGCATCCAAGCGCGGAGCTTAAGCCTTTTACATTGATATGGATGTTGTTCTTTTTCAGAAGATCCACCATATTAAGAGCGATAACAACCGGGATACCGATCTCAAGAAGCTGGGTTGCAAGATACAGGTTTCTCTCGATGTTTGTTGCATCCACAAGATCGATGATCACATCCGGTTTCTCTTTCAGAAGATAATCACGGCTGACAACCTCCTCAAGTGTATACGGGGAAAGTGAATAGATACCCGGAAGGTCTGTTACCGTTACATCCTTCTGGTTTTTCAGCTTACCCTCTTTTTTCTCTACAGTAACACCTGGCCAGTTACCAACGTACTGGTTTGCGCCTGTAAGAGCATTGAACATTGTAGTCTTACCACAGTTCGGGTTTCCGGCAAGAGCTATTGTTACAGACATTTTGCATCCTCCTTTTTTCAGGTCAGAGCCTGACGCTCTGTCATTTTTCGAAGCTTATTTACTTTACTTCCACACATGCTGCGTCATGCTTACGCAGGGAAAGCTCATAACCTCTGATGGTGATCTCAACCGGATCTCCAAGAGGAGCTACCTTTCGGATATAAACCTCGCTGCCTTTTGTGATTCCCATATCCATGATACGGCGCTTGTAAGCCGGGTCGCCGGTGATCTTGGAAACAACTACTGTAGAACCTACTGCTGCATCACGTAAAGTCATTTCTCTTTTCCTCCCTGTTCATATTCCAATTCCTAATCTATCCTCAACTGCGCCTTCCGCAGTTTGGGGCAAATCCACTACCGGTCACTGCCGCACAGTCCGGTCACACCATAATGTGTCTGGCCATTTCCTTATTGACTGCTACTCTGGAATCCTTGACATTTACGATCAGATTGCCGTCAAACTGAGAAATAACTGTCACTTCCGCATTCTCAACAAAACCAAGGCCTGCAAGAAATCTTCTTGTATCCTCCGCTCCGGAAATACGCTTAATCGTGCCAGTATCACCTGACTGTAAAAATAAAATCGGCTGCATGGAATCCCTCCGTTTCTTTCTATTAATTAACTCAGTCTAATTAGTCAGCCCTAACTCATAGGTTAGTTTATACTAAGTTTTTTCGAATGTCAATCCCCTAAATGAAAAAAGTTAATCAAGATTAAGTTTTTATAAACAACATATAAAAAAAGTTCCTGCATTCTGAAGTACTTCTGGCTGGCAGAAGGTTACCTCTCCTTTGCAGGAACTCTGTTCTGATTCTTTTTCTGTTTGCAGCCTGTTAAGCTAAAATCCCCTTCGGAACTTTTTCTTTCTTCCAGGCTGCTCATATTTTTATCTCTCAGTGGATCTGATCATCTAGCAGTTTCAGGATCAGATTCTCTGTTTCATTGATTCCGTAGCTTGCACTGTTGATACAAAGATCATAATTATCCGGCTTGCCCCACTGAGCTCCGCCGTAAAAATTGTAATACCGTCTGTGCTGGCTATCCATCTTCTTCAGGAAACGGACTGCCTGCTTCATATTCATCTTCCTCACATCCATAACATGCTGCACACGGATAGCAAAAGGAGCTGTGATAAACAGACTGATATGCGGAATGTGATTGTTCTTGAGGATCGCATCCGCACACCTTCCCATAATGATGCAGTCCTCTTTTGAGGCCAGATCGCAGATCAGGTCACTCATGTTAAAGAATACCGCATCCTGTTTCGGAAGACCATGGTAACGGTTGAATTCCCGGAACCAGCCCTTGGGATCAAATTTATGCTTCTTCTCATATTTATTGAAATCCGCAAAATATTCCGCATCGTTGACAGCGCCCTTTTCCGCCTCAAGACGCCTTAATACCTGATCAAAGATCTCCACATCATAATAGTTGATCCGAAGCTTGTCTGCCAGTCCGAAACCGATATCATTACCGGCACTTCCCTGTGTACGGCTGATGCAGATGACCAGATGGTCATTCTCAGAGATTTTTTCCCTGTGCTTGATCATATGATTCAGCGCCACACGTTCCTTATCCATGATATCCGTAGCAACAAAAGTCTCCGGCAGCGTCAGGATCTCCTGAAAGATCTCATCATATTTCTTCATGAGACGGCTTTTTTCTTCTTTATCCTTGATGGTCCTGGCCATGTTGCTGATCAGTGCCATCTCGCTTCGAAGAAGATGTCCGTCCGGTTTGGTATACATCAGAGCACTTAAGTTCCGGATAGTGCCTTCTCTGTCACCGGTGAAGGTACGTCCAAGGGAAGATCCTACGCTTTCATAAACCTCGCCATCCAGTTCATAAAGTCTGGTGGCAAGCTCTCTGCATTTCTCTCGAATGTTATTATCCTGCATATTGATCCTCCTCCCTTATAAAAAGAATACCAGCATATCGATGATGAACACCGGTACCAGGAAACAAATGGACCATGCCATATATCCGAAGAAGGACGGCATGTTGATACCATTTTCGTCAGAAAGTGTCTTGACCATAAAGTTCGGAGCATTGCCGATATATGTATTGGCGCCCATAAATACAGCACCGCAGGAAATCGCAGAAAGCAGCTTTACAGGAACCGTTCCCAGCGTTGTTGCGATTCCGTTTGTAAATCCAAGAGTTCCTGCTGTTGTCAGAAATACCAGATAGGTCGGCGTATTATCCAGGAAGCTGGACAAAGCTCCGGTCGCCCAGAACATCTGGTACGGCTCGGTGATACCAAGATTCGGTCCTACTGCTTTCAGAAGCATCAGAGCCGGCTGCATGGTGATAAAAATACCGATGAAAAGTACTGCAACCTCCTTGATCGCACCCCAGGTAAAATGGTTCCGCACACGGATCCTCTTATCCGTTGTCTTAAAGGACAAAAATGCAGCTGCCAGGATCAGGACGATCTCAATGATCGACGGGAAACTTAAAGTAACCTCACCGAAAATATGAATCCCCTTTACATTTCCGGCTGCATCCTGGAATACAGGCATACCTGGAAGCATTCCGCTTAAGATAACACCCACAACGATCATCACAAGGAAGATGATATTATGAAGACCCTCGATCTTAAACTCGGTACCCGGTTTGCTGATATCCGGTTTACGTCCCTCTGCGATATCCTTCTTGTAAGAGCGCATATCCAGATGATAGAACACAAACAGAAGAATCACCATATTAAGGATCAGTACCGGAAAAAGATGAAGGCTCCAGAAGAACGGAACTCCTCGCATGAAGCCCATCAGAAGCGGCGGATCACCGATCGGTGTCAGGCAGCCACCCATGTTGGATACCATAAAGATGAAAAAGATCATAATATGACCTTTTCTTTTTCTCCAGGAATTCATTTTGATCACCGGACGGACCATCAGCATGCTGGCTCCGGTAGTTCCGATGCAGCTGGAAAGCAGGGTTCCCAGTGCAAGAAGTCCTACATTTACTCTTGGTGAGCCCGCAAAATCACCCTCAACTGTAATGTTACCGGATACACAGAACAGTCCGAATAACAGGATGATAAATGTAAGATAGTCATTGATCACGCACTCCAGTACTGTTTCCGCAGTTTTTCCGGCACCGTAAACAACTGCAAACGGAATGATCATAAGAACGATCCAGAATGCAACTACAACGGGCTGATGTGACTCCCACCACTCACCCTTTACCAGCGGCATCACTGCAACACACAGAAGAAGACCCGCAAAAGGGATACAAAGCCACACCGGCACACCAGATCCTGTCCCACCGTTTCCGGCTGCCCATACACCCACAGGACATGCCAGAAATACTGTCAGAAAAGTACACATGACGGTTAATAATTTTTTCAAAATTTTCACCCCTCACATAAATTTTTTTACCAGTGAAATTATAACATATGGCGTTCTAAAATCAACTGTGTAGATGTGCAATTTATACTCAAACCTTCGCGCTTTTTTGTACATTTTGTCGGTGTGTCATAGCAGTTTTTGTTTGTTTTCAAACACACGACCAGATTTTCGGATATTGTTTTCTATATCTGTTATATAATTTATATATATTGTCTCTCTGACAAAAAAGCAGCCGTATTCTCCATCGGTACACTGCCCTTTCCGGAAAATACTGCTGCTTTTGTATCTGTTATTTTTTTATTATTCCATACACTCGTCAAGGATCTCTGCCATCTTGTCGATATCCTCTTTTGTGATCACAAGAGGAGGAACAAGGCGGAGAACATCACTTCCTGCTGAGATCACCAGAAGGCCTTTTGCAAGAGCTTTTTTCACCACGTCTCCTACCGGACGTCCCTTGATCACGATACCCTGCATGAAGCCTTTGCCTCTTCTTGTTTCTGCACAGTCATGCTTTGCAACCAGTTCGTCCAGCTTCTCCTCAAAATACGGAGTAAGTCCCTGCACATGGGAAAGGATCTGATCTTTTTCAAAAATGTCAAATACCTTGCTGACTGCTGCACATACGAAGGGATTTCCGCCGTAAGTGGTTCCGTGGTCGCCTGGCTTCAGGGAAGCTGCAGCTGCTTTTTTGTTCAGCACAAAAGCCCCTACCGGAACACCACAGCCAAGTGCTTTGGCACAGGTCATGATATCCGGCTGTACTCCATATGCCTGCCATGCAAAATAATGTCCGGTACGTCCCATACCGCACTGGATCTCGTCCAGGATCAGGATGATATCCTGCTCATCACAAAGCTTACGTAAGCCTTCCAGGAACTCTTTTGTAGCCGGATAAATACCGCCTTCTCCCTGTACGGTCTCGGTGATGATGGCACAGGTCTTATCTGTGATCTGAGCCTTTACACTCTCAAGATCATTGAAATCTGCAAATTTCACCCCACCCATCAGCGGCTCAAAGGGTTCTCTGTAATGTGCATTGCCTGTCACGGAAAGAGCGCCGATGCTGCGGCCGTGGAAGGAATGGTTCATGGCAATGATCTCATGGTCTGCATGGCCATCTCTTTCGTAGGCATATTTCTTGGCAGCCTTCAGAGCACCCTCAATGGCCTCTGTACCACTGTTTGTGAAGAAAGCCTTTTCCATATGGCTTGCCTGTACAAGTCTGGCTCCTGCATCAATGATCGGCTCATTGTAGTACAGGTTGGAAATATGCATCAGCTTGTCGATCTGGGATTTCAATGCTTCGTCATAGCCCGGATAATGATATCCCAGGGCATTTACAGCGATACCTGCCGCAAAATCCAGATATTCCTTTCCTTCGGAATCATAGAGGTAACAGCCCTCACCTTTTTCAAAAACTACCGGAAAACGGTTATATGTATGAAGAATACTGGCTTCAGATTCTTCCATCTGTTCATTCATGCTCATTGTAATATTTCTCCCCATCATCTTTTAAAATTGCAGTACCAATACCTTTGTTTGTAAATATCTCAAGCAGTAAGCTGTGCGGGATCCTTCCATCCAGGATATGGACTCTGTTTACACCATGCTCGATAGCGTCAATACAGTTTTTCAGCTTCGGGATCATACCGCCGCCCACAGTACCATCTGAGATCAGGTTCTCAGCCTCATCTACACGAAGCTCGGAGATCAGAGTGGAGGGATCATCTGCCTCTCTGTAAACACCCTCGATGTCAGACAGGAAGGCCAGCTTCTCTGCCTCAACTGCCTCTGCAATGGCGCAGGCTGCATCATCCGCATTGATATTGTAGGAATCAAAATTTTCGTCAAAGCCGATCGGGAATACGATCGGAAGGAAATCTCTTTCCAGAAGGTCCTGGAGGATCTTCGGATTAACCTTTGTAACCTCACCTACGTAGCCGATGTCTTCGCCTTTGGAAAGCTTTTTTTTGCACTGGAGAAGACCGCCGTCCTTGCCGCTGACACCTACAGCCTGTACGCCGAGAGATTCTACCAGAGTAACAAGCTCCTTGTTTACTTTTGCAAGAACCATCTCTGCGATCTCCATAGTGTCTTTATCCGTTACACGGAGACCGTTTACAAAATGCGGCTCCATGCCGACTTTGCCGACCCAGCGGCTGATTTCCTTGCCGCCGCCGTGAACAATGATCGGTTTGAAACCGACTAATTTCAGAAGGACTGCGTCCTTGATGACGTTACGCTTTAATTCTTCATCAAGCATGGCGCTTCCGCCGTATTTGATGACTACGATCTTGCGGTTGAACCGCTGGATATATGGCAGGGCTTCTATGAGCACCTCTGCTTTGTCAAGATATTTCTGATTTACCATGTGGGTGTCTCCTTTTTTTGAAAAATGATATGGATTGAAAAAGGTTTTGTTGTTGTATGTTGGAGGGATTTCTTTTTTATTATAATTTTGTCTCAGCTGACAGCTGTGGATTTGCGAGGAGGGGAGGCACTCGGAGTTCCGAAGGCCGTTTCCCCTCCTCGCGCTCCTCCCCTCCGGCCACGGGGAACGGGCTGTTGCCCGCGTTGCGGGCAAAGCGCCTGCTGCGGACAGGCTGTCGCAGACAGCCGCTTCCGACGCGCTTTCGCCGAAGGCGAATAGCTCGTCAGTCTGCCTTCGGCGACTGACGTTTAACCCGACATAACTTCCAGGCTCCCGCTCTGAGGGTTCTCACGTTCGTCACTCAGTTTTCATCGACTGAAGTTCAACACGCCTCAACTTCCAGGTTCCCGCACTGCGGGTTCTCACGTTCGTCACTCAGTCTTCGTCAACTACACCTCAACACGCCTCAACTTCCGGGCTCCCGCACTGCGGGTTCTCACGTTCGTCACCCAGTCTTCGTCGACTGAAGTTCTACATGCCACAGCCAAGCGTGCCCAACGGAGGGGGTTCTTAGGGGGAGCGTGCGGGCTTCGCAACTTTGAGCTCGCTCCCCCTAAGGGTTTTCTCAGCTTACAAACTGAAACAAAACTACAACCAAAATCCACCCATAAAAACCATTCTACAGAGTTCTTACATCAAGAACGATAATCCGCATTGATCTTTATGTAATCATAGGTGAGGTCGCATCCCCACGCAGTTGCGGATGCATCTCCCATCTTCATATCCGCGATGGCTGTCACTGCCTCTTCAGAGAGGATCTTAGTTGCTTCCTCTTCGCTGTAGCCTGTAGAAACTCCATTTTCAATGATCTTGATCTTTCCTGCTTTGCTCTCAAAGTAGAGATCTACCTTTTCCGGATCGAACTGGACGCCGGAGTAGCCGAGGGCGCAGAGGATTCTTCCCCAGTTTGCGTCGTGGCCGTAGATGGCTGCCTTTGTTAAGGAAGAGGTTACTACGGATTTACTTAAGGTTACGGCTTCTGCCTTGGTGGCTGCGCCGATAACCTTGACCTCGAAGAGTGCAGTTGCGCCTTCTCCGTCACCTGCGATCTTTTTGGCAAGGGTTGTGTTTACGTAGTTAAGAGCCTTTTTGAACTCTTCATAATCTGCGTTTTTCTCTGTGATCTTCGGATTGCCGGCCTGTCCGTTTGCAAGGAGGAGGACGGTGTCGTTTGTGGAGGTATCTCCGTCAACGGATACCATGTTGTAGGTGTCCTTGATATCCTCGCTGAGTGCTTCCTGAAGAAGCTCCTTTGAGATATCCACATCACTGGTGATAAATCCAAGCATCGTGCACATATTGGGGTGGATCATTCCGGAGCCCTTGCACATACCGCCTACCGTTACGGTTTTTCCACCGATCTCGATCTCTACCGCTGCCTCTTTCTTCTCGGTATCTGTTGTCATGATGGCTTTTGCTGCCTCAAGGCCTGCCTCGCGGCTTCCCTCAAGCTTCGGTGCCATGGCTTTTACTCCGTTTGCGATACGGTCGATCGGAAGCTGCATTCCAATGACACCGGTGGATGCTACCAGTACGCTGTCTTCCGGGATCCCAAGGCTTTCGGATGCTGCCTTGGCGGTTTCCCTGCAATAGCCGAATCCTTCCTCACCGGTACATGCGTTGGCGATTCCGCTGTTGCAGATCACAGCTCTTGCACCCGGGTGATTATATACAATGTCCTGATCCCATCTTACAGGAGCTGCTTTTACCACATTGGTCGTGAAGGTTCCTGCAGCCACACAGGGAACCTCACTGAATACCATGGCCATATCGGTACGGCCTTTATATTTGATCTCTGCTGCAGTTGACGCTGCCTTAAAACCTTTTGCGGCTGTAACGCCGCCGTCGATGATCTTCATATTATATATCTCCTCTCAATGGTGATGCCAGATCGAATATCGCAGTTCATTCGTTTAAAGTCCTTCGGCATCCCCCCATATTTTATTTGTGATCTGCCTGTTTTACGGACACATCGGAATCTGTTTCAGTCCTTCGTTCTCGTCAAATCCAAACATCAGGTTCATGTTCTGAACAGCCTGTCCTGCTGCACCCTTTACCAGGTTGTCGATAGCGCCCATCATGATGACTCTCTTTGTTCTCGGATCGATCTTGAAGTTCACGTCCACAAAATTGCTGCCTTCTACATTTCTTGTCTGCGGGCATACATCCTTGTTCAGGACACGTACAAAGAACTCGTCTTTATAATATTTGTCATAGGCTGCTTTTACTTCCTCGTAGGTAACATCCTTGGTCAGGGAGGCATATGCTGTTACCAGGATTCCACGGTTCATCGGAACAAGATGCGGGGTAAAGTTGATCATCACTTCCTGTCCGCATGCATATCCAAGCTGATCCTCGATCTCCGGTGTATGTCTGTGTGTGGCAACACCGTAAGCTTTGATGCTCTCGTTTACCTCACAGTAGAGATTCGGAACCTTGGCTCCTCTTCCTGCTCCGGAGGTTCCGGACTTGGCATCAATGATAATGGTATTCGGATCAATGAGGCCTTCCTTTAACAGCGGATAAATAGACAGTGTGGAGCATGTCGGATAGCATCCCGGGTTGGCGATCAGCCTTGCATTCTTAATATCCTCACGGTTGATCTCGCAGAGGCCATAAACAGCTTCCTCGATAAACTGCGGAGCCTTATGCTCGATTCCGTACCACTTCTCATATTTTTTCACATCTTTAATACGGAAATCTGCGCTTAAGTCGATCACCTTACATTTGGAAAGGATTTCTTCATTAATAAGGGATGCACAAAGGCCCTGTGGTGTTGCGGTAAAGATTACATCCACCTCATCTGCAAGTGCAGCCATGTTGTCATCCATACATTTGGCATCCACCAGCCTGAAAAAATTCTGATAAATATCTGCATACTGCTGATCTATGTAGCTTCGGGAGCCGAACCATTTGATCTCAACGTCCTTGTGTCCAAGAAGAAGTCTTACGATCTCATTTCCTGCGTATCCTGTCGCACCGATAATTCCTGCTTTAATCATCTTTCACATTCCTCCTCTGCCGTTTTCCTACGGCTTAATACACCCTGCAGAAGCGCTTGCTATTCTTATTTATGCCTCTTTTTTATGTCTTCTGATATCTGAATCTTCTGCACAGGTCAGACGGACATCTTAAACCTGTCTGTACTGCCAGCTCATATGTCCATCTTATCAATGGATAGATTATACATCTTCTCTGCATATTATGCAATAGTCATTTTCTTTGATTTTTCACGGTCTTTTCTGTTTTTCCTGTATTTTCTTATAATATCGCCTACTTTTAGATGTATTTTTATGCAAAATTTTTTTCATATTTTTCAAATTATCTCTTGCATATTTATAAAATCTGGTGTATATTAAGCCATGTCGACAGGACAGCCGAAAATTTTGTTTTGTTGTACATGAATATTTATTCACTCTGGTAAAGTTATAAAACAGCATAATTTTTTTCCAGATAACGTAAAAAAATTCACCGTCCCGGAAATGTCCGGAGCGATACAAAATCAAAAAAATCCCAGGAGGACATATATTATGAAAGAAAAAGTTGTTTTAGCGTATTCCGGTGGTCTTGATACCACAGCCCTTATCCCGTGGCTGAAAGAAACCTTTGATTATGACGTTGTCTGCTGCTGTGTAAACTGCGGACAGGGAAACGAGCTGGACGGTCTTGAAGAGAGAGCAAAAATGTCCGGTGCTTCCAAATTATATATCGAGGATATCGTCGATGAGTTCTGCGATGATTTCATCATGCCGTGTGTAGAGGCTGGTGCTGTATACGAGCATTCCTATCTTCTCGGAACTTCCATGGCTCGTCCGGTCATTGCCAAGAAGCTGGTTGAGATCGCACGTAAAGAGGGTGCCGTTGCTATCTGCCATGGTGCTACCGGTAAAGGAAATGACCAGATCCGTTTCGAGCTTGGCATCAAGGCTCTCGCTCCGGACATCAAGATCATTGCTCCATGGCGTATGACCGATCTGTGGACCATGCAGTCCCGTGAAGATGAGATCGAGTTCTGTAAGGCTCATGGCATCACTCTTCCATTTGATGCAAGCCACAGCTACAGCCGTGACAGAAACCTCTGGCACATCAGCCATGAGGGACTTGAGCTTGAGGATCCATCCCAGGCTCCGAACTATGATGACATGCTTGTATTAAGCGTAACACCTGAGAAAGCCCCGGATAAAGAAACTGAGATCACCATGACATTCGAGCAGGGTGTTCCGAAAACACTCAACGGAAAAGCAATGAAGGTTTCCGAGATCATCACAGAGCTGAACAAGCTTGGCGGTGAGAACGGCATCGGTATCGTTGATATTGTTGAGAACCGTGTTGTTGGTATGAAATCCCGTGGCGTTTATGAAACTCCTGGCGGAACGATCCTGATGGCAGCACATGACCAGCTTGAGGAGCTGATCCTTGACCGTGAGACAATGGAAGCCAAGAAAAAGCTTGGCAGCCAGTTTGCACAGGTTGTTTACGAAGGAAAATGGTACACACCTCTCCGTGAGGCTATCCAGGCATTTGTTGAGTCCACTCAGAAATATGTTACCGGTGAGGTTAAATTCAAGCTTTACAAAGGAAACATCATCAAGAATGGTACAACCTCTCCGTACAGCCTTTACAATGAGTCTCTTGCTTCTTTCACAACCGGTGATATGTATGATCATCATGATGCAGACGGATTCATCACTCTGTTTGGTCTGCCGCTGAAGGTTCGTGCCATGAAGCTTGCAGAAGTTAAGAATAACCAGAATCAGAACTAATTTTGTTGGACATTGTTCCGACAGATCATAAGAATGCCCCGGGAAGCTATATAAGTTCCCCGGGGTCTTTTGTTATATACTGCTTTGATCACATAATACCTAATAAACGAAAGGATTTTTTATCATGAACTCACAGAAAATGCCTCTAAAAAATTCTCTCTACCTGCTTCTGGCCGCAACGATCTGGGGAATCGCCTTTGTTGCCCAGAGTGTGGGCATGGAATATGTCGGCCCCTTCACCTTCAACGGCGTCCGTTCCCTGATCGGTGCCGCTGTTCTGGTTCCGGTGCTCTTTATCCTGAACCGTTCCGGAAATAAATCCTCTGCTGCCACAGACTCCGCAATACCGAAATCCTCATCAACACCTTCAGAAAAAGCTGTATCCCCCACTCCATATAACAGCCGTGACCTGTGGCTGGGCGGCATTGCCTGCGGATTTGCTCTTTTTGCTGCCAGCAGCTTCCAGCAGTTTGGTATCAAGTACACAACAGTAGGAAAAGCCGGCTTCATCACCGCCTGTTACATTGTCATCGTCCCGATCATCGGAATTTTCCTGAAAAAGAAATGCAGTCCCTTTATATGGACAGCCGTTGTCATGGCACTGGTCGGACTTTATCTTCTCTGCATCACAGACGGATTTTCCATTGGCCTCGGAGATATTCTGGTGCTGGTATGTGCTTTTCTCTTTTCCCTGCACATTCTGGTGATTGACTATTTTTCCCCGAAGGCAGACGGTGTAAAGCTTTCCTGTATACAGTTTCTGGTCTGCGGGATCCTGTCCATGATCCCGGCACTTATTCTGGAACATCCGCAGATTTCTTCCATTCTCACTGCCTGGCTGCCGATCCTGTATGCTGGTGTGATGTCCTGCGGTGTTGCCTACACCCTGCAGGTCGTAGGCCAGAAAAATGTGAATCCCACCGTTGCTTCTCTGATCCTTTCTCTTGAATCCTGCATCTCCGTGCTTGCAGGCTGGGTGCTCCTGGATCAGAAGCTTTCCATAAAAGAGCTCCTTGGATGTGTCATCATGTTTGCAGCCATCATCCTGGCACAGCTGCCGGAAAAAGAAAAAGATAATAAATAAAAAACAGGCAGCCGGTTTGGTATTTTACCTTCCGGCTGCCTGTCTACATGTTTCTTAGTCTGCTGTTTCTTCCTTCTTAATGAAGTTATTATAATGTGCCTTGATCTTCTCAAAGCTCTCCTGGCTGATGTCGTGCTCCATCTTGCAGGCATCCTCCATTGCGATCTCTGCCGGAACCCCAAGTCCCTCCAGCATCCTGGCAAGAACAATGTGACGCTCATAAATCTGATTGGCGATCTCTGCCCCCTTCTCCAGAAGTGTCACGGTACCGTAACGGTCCATAGCAATATAACCATCCTCACGAAGAAGCTTCATTGCGTGACTGACGCTTGGCTTGGAAACACCAAGTCTGGTCGCAATATCAATGGAACGAACTCCTCCTCCTTTTTTGGATAAAACCAGAATTGATTCAAGATAATCCTCCGCTGACTGTCTGATCTCCATATAAAATCCTCCCTGCAAAAATTTAACTCTATATAGACCCTCTAAAGGGACCTGAAGCCCATTCTTTCCCTGTTCTACAGGCGAATATTAACTTTTAATATACCGCTTAAAGGATGTTGTGTCAAGCATTTCGCACATGTTTATCTTGACATTAAAAATAATTTCCCCGATAATAGTAGCTGAACAATATATCTGTTCTATAGCAGCCCGGAATCCTTTCCAGTAGTGCTGTCTTTTGAACAGTAAAGAAAGGAGATTTTTTATGCTCAAAACCCTTCTGGCCCAGGTCAGGGAGTTTAAAAAGGCATCGTTTCTCACGCCTTTTTTCATGATCCTGGAAGTTCTCTTTGAGACTCTGATCCCCCTGGCCATGGCTTCCATCATTGATAAGGGTGTGGAAGCCGGAAATATCGGCCATATCTATCGGATGGGTGCAGTTATGGTAGCTCTTGCCCTGTGCGGACTCTGGTCCGGCGTCATGGGAGGAAAATACGGAGCACTGGCCTCCACAGGCTTTGCCAGAAACCTCCGAAAAGCCATGTACACCAACATCCAGACCTTTTCTTTTTCCAACATCGACAAATACAGCACTGCCGGCCTGATCACCCGTCTTACCACAGATGTGACCAACCTGCAGAACGCCTATCAGATGATCCTTCGTATGTGTACCCGTGCACCGGCCAGTCTGATCTGTGCCATGGTCATGGCATTTCTTATCAATGCAAAGCTTGCAAGCATCTATCTTGTCGCTGTTATCTTCCTGGGAGGCTGTCTGATCTTTATCATGAGAAAAGCAACGGTATATTTTCAGGCCGTATTCCGTAAATATGACGACCTAAACGCAAGTGTCCAGGAAAACATCGGCGCTGTACGCGTTGTCAAGGCCTATGTCCGCGAAGACTACGAGATCAGCAAATTCCAGAAAGCCTGCAACAAAGTATACGAAATGTTCTTAAGTGCTGAGAAGATCGTTGTCATGAACATGCCCCTGATGCAGTTTACCGTTTATGCCTGTATCCTGGGGATCAGCTGGCTCGGCGCCAAAATGATCGTAGGCAGCTCCCTTACTACCGGTGAGCTTATGAGCCTTCTCACCTACTGCATGAACATTCTCATGAGCCTTATGATGCTTTCCATGGTTTTTGTTATGGTGACAATGAGTATTGCCAGCGCAGAGCGTGTTACGGAAGTCATCAATGATACTGCTGACATCACAGATCCGGAAGATCCGGTAACAGATGTCCCGGACGGAAGTATCGTCTTCGATCATGTAAATTTCAGCTATAAGAAAGACAGTCAGGAACCCGTTCTGAAGGATATCAATCTCTCGATCCGCTCCGGCGAGACCATAGGGATCATCGGCGGTACCGGAAGTGCAAAATCCAGCCTTGTCAACCTGATCAGCCGTCTTTATGACGTAACGGATGGTTCTGTTTCCGTAGGAGGCATCGATGTCCGTAAATACCATCTGGAATCTCTCAGAAATCAGGTTTCCGTTGTTCTTCAGAAGAATGTACTCTTCTCAGGAACCATTCTGGAAAATCTCCGCTGGGGTGACAAAAATGCCACAGAGGAGGAATGCCGCCGCGCATGCCAGCTTGCCTGTGCCGATGATTTCATCGAAAAAATGCCGGACAAATACAATACCTTCATTGAACAGGGCGGCTCCAATGTTTCCGGAGGCCAGAAGCAGCGTCTCTGTATTGCCCGTGCTCTTCTGAAGAAGCCGAAGATACTGATCCTGGATGACTCCACCAGTGCGGTAGATACTGCCACAGACGCAAGGATCCGCCGTGCCTTTGCCGAGGAGATCCCGGATACCACCAAGCTGATCATCGCACAGCGTGTTTCCAGCATCCAGAACGCGGACCGGATCATCGTTATGGATAACGGTGAGATCAACGGTTTTGGTACCCACGAGGAGCTTCTTAAGACCAACGCCATTTATCAGGAAGTATTTCATTCACAGACCGGCGGCGCCGGTGATTTTGACGAGGGAGGTGAGCCGGCTTGAAAAAACAGAACATGAAAGGCCCGGGCGGTCCTGGCCCAAGGGGTATGGGAACACCGGAGCAGCCGGGAAAGCTTCTGGGACGCCTTGCCCGTTATATCTTTAAAAACTACAGTATCCATATCGTGATCGTGGTGATCTGCATTTTTGTCAGTGTTCTTGCCAATGTACAGGGAACCATGTTCATGAAAACCCTGATTGACCAGTATATCACACCGCTTCTCTCAGCAGATACACCGGATTTCGGGCCTCTAGCTGTAGCCATCGCACGTGTGGCATGCTTTTACGCCATTGGTGTTATTGCCACCTATACTTATAACCGTATCATGATCAATGTTTCCCAGGGAACCTTACGTAACCTCCGAAACGATATGTTTGCAACGATGGAAACGCTTCCCATCAAATATTTTGATACTCACGCACACGGCGATATCATGTCCATCTACACCAACGACATTGATACCCTGCGCCAGATGATCAGCCAGAGCTTTCCGCAGCTGCTTTCCAGTGTGATCACCATCGTCAGTGTTCTTGTAAGTATGCTGATCCTGAATGTTCCGCTTACTGTAGTTACCCTGCTTATGGTTGCCATTATGATGACTGCCAGCCGGAAGCTTGCGGGCTTAAGCGGAAAATATTTCCTGGAGCAGCAGACCAACCTTGGTATTGTCAATGGTTATATCGAAGAGATGATGGAGGGTCAGAAGGTTGTCAAGGTCTTCTGCCATGAAGACGAAAGCATCCGGAAATTCGATGAACTGAACGACCAGCTTTTCACCAGCGCAGACAATGCAAACCGTTTTGCCAACATCCTGATGCCTGTGGTCGCACAGCTTGGAAATGTCAGCTATGTGATCTGCGCCATGGTGGGCGGTATCCTTGCTATCAACGGCATCGGCAGCTTCACACTTGGCGGGCTTGCCAGCTTCCTGACCTTCAATAAGAGCTTCAACATGCCTATCAACCAGGTCAGCCAGCAGTTCAACAGTATTGTTATGGCTCTTGCAGGTGCAAAACGTATCTTTGATCTTCTGGATGAAAAACCGGAAGTGGATGAAGGCTACGTTACTCTCGTTAATGCAAAAGAGGAAAACGGTGTTCTTACCGAATCCGACAAACGTACCGGCCGCTGGGCATGGAAGCATTTCCACAAAGCTGAGGGTACCACTGATTATATCGAGCTGAAGGGTGATATGGTCCTGGAGGATGTAGACTTTGGTTATAATTCCAACAAGATCGTTCTCCATGACATCAACATGTATGCACAGCCAGGCCAAAAGATCGCTTTTGTAGGCTCTACCGGCGCCGGAAAAACCACCATCACCAATCTTCTGAACCGTTTTTACGACATTCAGAAGGGTAAGATCCGTTATGACGGCATCAACATCACCAAGATCAAAAAAGACGATCTCAGACGCTCCATGGGCATCGTTCTTCAGGATACCAACCTGTTCACAGCAACCGTTATGGAAAATATCCGCTACGGAAAGCTGGATGCCACAGATGAGGAGGTTATCGCAGCAGCAAAGCTTGCCAACGCCGACGGTTTCATCCGCAGGCTTCCGCAGGGTTATAATACCCTTCTCCGCGGAAACGGTGCAAACTTAAGTCAGGGCCAGCGACAGCTTCTCTCCATTGCCCGTGCAGCCGTTGCAGACCCGCCCGTCCTGATCCTGGACGAGGCCACCAGCTCCATTGATACCCGTACCGAAAAGCTTGTACAGGATGGTATGGATAAGCTGATGGAAGGCAGGACGACCTTTGTGATCGCCCACAGACTTTCCACAGTACGCAACAGTGACTGCATCATGGTCCTGGAGCAGGGACACATCATCGAGCGTGGTTCCCACGAGGAGCTGCTTGCACAGAAGGGCCGGTATTATCAGCTGTATAACGGCTGATCCAGGCTCACAGTTATTTTCGATCTAAAATATTCAATACCAAAAACATGCAGGGTGTATCTTTTCTGATAGTCCTGCATGTTTTTTTATGCTATAATCTTTGATTGAAATCTATTTTTCCGGAAAGGAGTCTCCGTATTTTTATATATGAAACAAACTGAAGAATATTACTACGGCAGAATGCCGAAAGATAAACAAAACGTGTACCGTGCAATGCTTCACGGGCTTATGGAGCTTTCCGACGAGTTCCTGATCCCGCAGGTACCAACCACCGATGGAAACTGGCTCTATGATGTATTTTTCCAGCTTCGTCTAGATCACCCGGAGATTTTCTGGGCTGTGGGGTTTAAATACCGTTATTACAAGGACTCGCCAAATCTGATACTGATCCCTGAATATATCTTCGACAAAAATAAAATCCGGGAGCATCAGAAAGCCCTAGGAGCCCGCGTAGACAAGCTTGTGCGCACCGCCATGAAGTTTTCCGAGTGGGATAAGGAAAAATATGTCCATGACTTCATCTGCGAAAATATCCGCTACGACAAACTGAAAAAGCCATATTCCCACGAGATCATCGGGCCTCTGGGCCATGGTGTCGGTGTCTGCGAGGGAATCGCCAAATCCGTAAAGGTCCTCTGTGATGCCCTTGGTGTATGGTGTATTATCGCCATCTGCGGGAACAATCCGGAAAAAGGGATCAAATACCGTCATACCTGGAACATCGTCCGGATCAACGGACAGTACTATCATCTGGATGCCACCTTCGATAATACTCTGGGCAAAAACGAAGACGGCTCAACCAGTATCCGTTACGACTATTTTAATCTGGATGACAAAAACATCTTCCGTGACCATGAACCACTGATCGCTCCGGCACCTCCCTGCCCGGATGGAAACCACTTTTATTACCGCGAGAAAAAGCTGTCCTTCACCAAATTGGAAGACGTATACAAACGTGCCCTCCAAGCCGCAAAAAAAGGCCGCGAATTCACCTTCCACTGGCGAGGCGGATATCTCACCCGCGAAGTCCTGGCAGACCTTGTAGATCAGATCCAGGCCGCAGGAAAGACACGGGACAAAAAAGCCATCATCACACTCAACTGGCCTCAGGCTGTACTGCGATTTCATTTTACGGAACAGCAGGCGGAAGGGAAGGTGTTTATTGAGGAAGTGAATGAAGGGGAGAAACTGTAGGGTCATTTATCAGGCGGTTATTCTGATTCAATGTAGATGACAGCTTGATTCAGCTAAAAATTTCTATAGTAAGAATGCTACAGACATATTGCTCATGATCTGTAGCATTTTTGTCCTGGATGTTACATAAGTGTCCATAATAAAAAAGACCTTCCATAAATTCAAAATTTACAGAAAGTCTCTCTCTTTTCTGATGCGGATAACAGGACTTGAACCTGCACGGTTACCCACTGGTACCTAAAACCAGCGCGTCTGCCAATTCCGCCATATCCGCATATTCAATTATATTTTCATCCTGTCTGATGATAAAAAAATAACGGAAAGCAAATGCTTTCCGCTAATGAGGCATCGGGGATTCGAACCCCGGACAACTTGATTAAAAGTCAAGTGCTCTACCGACTGAGCTAATACCCCATAAAAAGGACTGGGCTAGCTGGATTCGAACCAGCGAATGCAGCAGTCAAAGTGCTGTGCCTTACCGCTTGGCGATAGCCCAATGGGCGAAGGGTGGATACAGGGATTCGAACCCTGGGCCTCCAGAGCCACAATCTGGCGCGCTAACCAACTGCGCTATACCCACCACAACGTGCCTGAAGGGATTCGAACCCCCGACCCACGGCTTAGAAGGCCGTTGCTCTATCCAGCTGAGCTACAGACACATGCTCTCTTCTCAGAGAAGCGGGTGATGGGAATCGAACCCACGTATCCAGCTTGGAAGGCTGGTGTTCTACCATTGAACTACACCCGCATGCTTGCGGTAATAAGTTTACAGCAGTCGGGGTGACAGGATTCGAACCTGCGGCCTCCTGGTCCCAAACCAGGCGCTCTAGCCAAGCTGAGCCACACCCCGATGTACCATTTACTTATGGTTTTTATTAAGTTGTTGTCGTCTTCGTTTGTGTTTCGTTTTCGTTTCCTGCCTGACGACAAGTGATATTATATTATAGCAATCTACAAATGTCAACACCTTTTTTGAATTTTTTTAAAAAAACTTTTTTTCACGTTTTTTCCGCCTATTTAAAGGTTTTCTTGTCATTTGCGACTGGCTTATGGTATCATGAAACCATAATTTAAGTCAAGAAAAAAAGCAAATAATAAGGAGATGTTTTTACATGGATATAAAATTATTTCAGCAGAAGCTTAATGACATCTGTGCCATCGCTGAGGAAAACAATAAGCAGCTCTCCCAGCAGCAGATCCGTGACCATTTCGATGAATCGGATCTGAGCACTTCACAGCTTGTAAAGATCCTGCAGTATCTCAAATTAAAAGGGATCACCATCGAAGGCGCCGATGAAGGCACCGGTGCTGCCAGAGCAGATGCTGTTTCATCCGAATCCGGCGACAAGGAAGAGCTTCCGGGTACCCGTGCTGCTCTTACTGCCGAAGAACAGGCTTATCTCAGTGACTATATGGAAAGCTTTTCCCCGGAAGGACTTGATCCGGATGATCTTGCGTCCCTCTTTCATGCCTTTGCAAAGGGAGACACTGCTGCCGAAGGTGCACTGACACAGTTCTACATGGCTCAGGCAGCCCAGATGGCCGCTAAACTGAACTGTGAGGAAATCCACCTGGCCGATCTCATTCAGGAGGCAAATCTGGCCCTTCTGGCGTCTCTCAAAGAGACTGCCCCACAGGAGAAAAACGACACCTGGATGCGTGGTCGTATCCGCAGTGGGATCCTTCATGCCATTGAGGAACAGACACAACAGAAATTCCGTGACGACTATCTGGTATCCAAGGTAGAAAACCTGGAGGCTGCGGTTAAAGAACTCACAGACGATGATGACGCCACCAAATTCACCATTGATGAGCTTGCCGTGATCCTGGATATGAATGTGGATGAGATCCGGGATGTACTTCGCCTTACCGGAGATGATAAATAAAGCTTTCTTCCTATTCTTCACAAAAACGGGTCTGACATAGCTTGTCAGACCCGTAATCTTAATATTCTTTATGCTTTTTCTTCCCGTTTCAGCTCTGCCGGTTCTGCCAGATGGATCTTTCCTTCCCGAAATATGTGGATAAATACCTCCGCCATATCCGGATCGAACTGTTTTCCTTCCTCTTCTCTTATGATTCGAAGAGCTTTTTCCACCGGCATCAGTTCTTTATAACAACGTTTAGATGTCATGGCATCAAAGGAATCTGCGATGCAGAGGATCCTTGCAGATGCCGGGATATCTTCTCCCGCGATCCTCCTTGGATAGCCGTTTCCGTCATAACGTTCGTGATGACCGATAACCGCAGGGATAACATAATCCAGCGACGGAAGGTGACGGATGATCCCGATGGACGCTTCCACATGACCTTTCATGATCTCATACTCTTCATCCGTAAGCTTGCCTTCTTTATTCAGGATATGCTCCGGGATCCCGATCTTTCCAACATCATGAAGAAGCGCCGCCTGACGGATGATCTCCACCATTTCCGTTGTATAGTTCAGCGCCTTCGCAAGACTTGTTGCGTAATAAGCCACATTGTTGGAATGTCCGAAGGTATAATGATCTTTGGTATCAATGGCTGCAGTCAGCGCATAGATCGTGGATTCATAGGACTGATAAATATGTTCATGATCGGATTTCTTACCCGCATTTTCTTCATCCAGGCTTTCCTTCAGCATGGTGTCAAAAATCTCGATGCCGTTTTTACCGCTGCGCTTTACATGATATACTGCCAGGTCCGCATTATCCAGGAGCTCCTTTGCTGAGCGTGCCGCATAAGGCGCCGCACTGATTCCCACGCTTACCGTAAGGATCTTCAGCTTGTAGTCTGCAGAATCGTTGCGCATATGCAGGATCTGCTTCTGTATGGATTCTGCCAGATTTCTGGCGGAAAAAATATCGTAATTTGGCATCAGGACCGCAAATTCCTTGGCACTGTGACGTGCCACATATCCCTGTTCTCCCACACTTGCCTGGATGATATCTGCCACCTTTCGAAGTGCAACATCTCCCTGCTGATTTCCGTACAGCTGATTGTACAGCTTGAAATCATCAATATTGAACAGGATCAGTGCAAGCGAACCCTCTTTATTTTTTTCGTATTCCTCATCCAGGATCTCATAAAAATATTTCCGGTTCAGAAGGCCCGTCAGTTCATCGGTCCTTGCCTCAGTCCATGCCGCCTCATAAAGTCTGGCATTTTTGATGGCAATGGAAGCTACAGAGCTGACCGAAGACAGCATGGCAAGGTCATTATGGTTCAGATTTCTGTGTCCGTCACCGGAAATCGCAATGATCCCGGCCAGATCATCATTTTGTCGAAGACCTGCACAGTATTCGATACCCAGCTCTGAAAACATATGTTTCTCCGACTCCCACATGGATTTGTAGGCTGTGGAAGAACGAAAATCCCGGATCACCACACAGTCCTCATTTCTGGTAAGCCAAGTGACCACCGGATTATCCGCTTTCAGCGAAAAGGTCAGATCGTTCAACGGACGGTTGCTGTAAACAGCCTGATATTCCCCTGATTTTTTGTCTCTCAGACAAATATAGATCCGTCCTGCATTGGTAGTTTCCTTCAGCACATTTACCGTATTGCGCAGGATCTCTCCTACCTGGAGTGTCCTGGATACTGACTGGCTGAAATCTTTCAGCTCCTGAGACTGCTGGATCTCTTTTTTGATAAAAACATTGTTCATCAGACATTTCCACAGCACTGTGACCAGCCATGCAGATATAAGAAAAACGAAAGAAAAGATCAGCACATGATACTCACTGGCTGCAGGGAGCAACATTCGGATATAACTCATCAGGTACGGTGAAAGATTGATAAACAGTACTACCGTCAGGACCACGCCCACACCAAAGCAAACCCCATCTGACGCAAGACGGCGCATCTGGAACAGCCGTCTTCTGGTCAGTGCATAAAGCATCAGGACAGCATTGATCAGACCACTGACAATATCGATGGGGAATCCGGAAAATGCCGGCACTGCCAGCGCAAGGTTTCCCACAAAAATGATCAGTATCCCCACAAGGATCGGTTCGATCTGTTTGCGGTATCCGGGATGTCTCCGGCATCCGCGGTACATGGTAATAAAAATCTGGATAATGGTGATCCCTGATACCACAAAGAACAGAAGGAACCAGGGTGTGATCTTATAAACAAAATGCGCACCACCATTTTTACGGATCAGATCTGGCCAGCGCAGGATGATCCCGCCCGGGATGTTGATCACAAAAAGCAGCATCATCAAAAGCAATGGGATCTTGCTTTTTCTGCCCATACGCACTCCCATGAATTCGCTGATGAACACATAGTAAAAATATGGCAGAAACAGGATTCCTGCCAGAGACACATAATACCACAGGATGTAAGAGGGGCCTGCTTCCATACGCATCAGAAAAGAGCCCAGCGTCCAGCAGAGCATTCCTCCCAGCACACGCATGAAACTGTTGATGATCCGGCTGCGCTTACCAGCCAGAAGAGTCAGTATCATAAATGTATAGAAAAAAACTGAAATGATTGAAAATGATATATAGCTTTCCATAGTTACTTCCTCATATTCCCGAATCCGATCTCATCCTGCAGTCTCAAAAGTTCCGCCACCTCATAATAAGGAGTGCTCATATGCCGTGGTTTCCGTCCTTTTCTGGACTCATACAGATGAAAGGTACCACAGCGCAGGATGGTCACCACAAGGGGATCCATTCCCAGGATTTTCTTCAGATCCCGGTAATCCTGATCGATATATTTGAAATACGTGGTCAGAAGTTCTTTCAGAATATCCGTGCTCATAGCCTGATACATCAGCGCTTCTTTTTTTACTTCTATATAAAGATGCAGATATGGGCGTTTTTTCTCATTATATTCTTTCACTGCGATCCAATCCGTAACCGGCTGCCCGGACAGCTGGATCACACTTTTGATACCGTTTTCCGAAATCCTGGTAAAGCCTGCGATATCAATGATCCACGGAACACGGTCTATGTACTCAAATCTTGGGATCTGTGTCCGATCCTCCTGGTTGGTAAGACCCACGCACCGATACATATCTCCCACACGGTACCTGGCAAAGGCTCCGCCCTTCAACACAGTGATCACAAGCTCATATTTCTCCCCGGGAACAACCTCATCCATAAGATAGGTCGGAGGAGTGAACGTGGGATCCTCATAATTATGGAGCATATCCTTTTCGGTGATAAATTCATAAAAGCAGGTATCCGGGAAAAAGTACATTCCGTTCCTGGTCCAGGTCTCGGTTCCTATAATGGAAGGTTCCGTTCCTGCAAAAAGCTCCATGGACCGAACTCCCCACATTTCCTCCAGATCATCCTTATAGCACTGGTTGTCGGTTCCTGCCACCATAAATCCCTTCAGTTGAAAAAGGTCTTTCGGAAGAAGCTCCCGTTTCTCCTTCTTACAGATCTTTTTGGCATTCAGAATCCTTTTCAGCATCTTTGGTTTATACTGTAGAAGTTCCGAAAAGGAGATTTTGCTTTTTCCTGATGATACGCTTCCGGTGAGGCTCTGGCTTACTGCATAGGCCACACTTCCAAGTCCGAAGAAAAATTCCACGTCCTGTTTCATGGCCATCTTGAAGCCCTCTTTATTCCGCTCACCAAAGCTCATATTTACCGCATCTTCCACTTCCGGAAGAAAACGGATGTCGATATCTTCTTTCAGCGCCAGTGGAAAAAGGCCGGTAGCAAAAGGCAGCGGTGCCAGTCCGTAAAGGATCTTGTCCGTTTCCTCCACATCAAATTTGCCCTTTTCACGGCTTGTAGCTAATATGAGGCAGGCAACTACATTGTTCCTGTAGGTATCCAGCATACTTCTTGTGTATGGTGCTACCTTTATCGGATGGCGTCCGCCTTCCCAGGTCGTCTGTATCCAGATGATCGGATTCCCCGGAAGAGTTTCACTTCTCTTCTGGAGGAGCATATCCGCATAATCCTCATAAGTGGTAAGAGGTACCAGCCGACGGAACTCGTCGATCCCGGATGGTCTCCTGCCCTTCAGAATGCTTTTGCCCAGTTCACAGTCTGACCAGAGCTGGATCTGCTCTTCCATCAGGCGATTCTGGATCTTCATGTAATCCTGCATTGTCAGATCAAGAAATCCGCAATATTCTTTCCAGATAGCATCATACTGCTGTTTTCGAAGCTTTTCGCCAAGACTCACCGCCTTTTCCCCCCTTTTCGCCATGTTTTTATGCAGGCAGCTGTACTGTTTCGGTCTGGGATCAGAAAGGGAGTTGTCTGCTGATACGCTCCGTAATTACTGAATGTTTCCGGAAACACGATCCTGTCCTGGTAAAAAATGTACAATATGTTCCACACAATAAGGACCCCAAAAGCCCCCATTGCCTTCCCGGATCCCAGAAATCCGGCCAGGCAAAAATAAAATCCGGCGAACCACAGAACGCCAGGATGTCGGCAGAGTGCATAAACACCCTCTGTATAGGCCAGCCTTTCATGATTTTCTTTGACATATGTCTCATCAAAGGGCAGCGCAAAAAACAATGTATAGATCAACAGTCCCAGAAACAGGAGCGCTGCTGCCAGAAAAACAGCAGAAATAAAAAAAGAACTTCCCCGCCGCGGCCAGCAGTTCCGGATCACCAGACCTGTTGACACTGCGATCAGGAAACATCCTATGCTAAAAAACGGGTGGAGAAAGCTTTTTTTCAGTCGGATACTGTTATGATCATACAGGAAGCAGCATAAAAAGCCGATACTTCCTATAATAACCGCAGTCATGCGTATTTTCCCCCTTCATTTATGTAAAGCGGACCTTCTCATTCCGCTCTGCTGCATTCTCAGGAACGAGACCCATTCATGGTCAGTACCCTAAAGAATGCTCTATATTACTAGAAAACAACTACTTGTTCATTATATAGCACATAGCTGACTTTCGCAATCGTTTTTGACTAATATATGCTGAATATTGGCACAAATTTTATCAATTATGACAGTTTATTTGTTTTTTCTGCCGGAATCAGAGGTAACGGATCTCTACGTGCATTTCGCCCTTTCCATCTGTCTCCATTACTGCATAGCTTGGACGGCGTCCCCGTTGTCTGGGATAAGCCAGACTTCCGGGATTTACCAGAAGCACACCTGCTTCCTTTTCAACAACCGGTACGTGGATATGTCCGAAAAAAGCCGCATTGCATCCCCTTGAGCGGGCAGCTTCTGCCAGCTGATCAAAGGCCATGGATACACCGTAGTAATGACCGTGAGTTACCAGGATCTTATTTCCCTCGACCTCGATCACATCTTCTCTCGGAAGATCCGAGAAAAAATCATTATTTCCGGACACAATACTGCAGGGACATTCTGCAAGAGCTTCGATATAAAATTCTCTGCCTTCCACGTCTCCGCAATGTACCAGCATGTCAAAAGGAGCCTCCCGATTTATCGCGATCTCCAGGTTTTCATCTCTTCCGTGAGTATCGCTTACGATCAGCACCTTCATACAAGCTCTTCCTTTATAAGGCAAAGAGCTTTTCCACGATGGCTGATCCTGTTCTTTTCTTCCATGGAAAGCTCTGCGGAAGTACAGCCATATTCCGGAAGATAAAAGATAGGGTCATAGCCAAAGCCATTCTCCCCTTTTTCCTCGTAGCCGATGCGGCCTTCCATGGCAGCACGGACTGTCTTTCTTCTGCCATCCGGGAAAGCTGCCGCAATAGCACATACAAAACGTGCAGTACGTTTCTCATCAGGTACACCTTCCAGACGCTGGATCAGGTTTGCGTTTTTAATATGATAAGAAGTATCCTCACCCATATAGCGTGCGGAATAGATTCCCGGCTCTTTGTTCAGATAGTCGATCTCCAGACCGGAATCATCTGCCAGAACGATCTCGCCAGTCATTTTACTGATTGCTTCTGCCTTGATCATGGCATTTTCTTCAAAGCTTTTTCCATTTTCATCAATATCCGCATGGATCCCTGCATCCTTCAGGGAAAGGATCTCCAGAGAAGGATCCGCAAGTATCCTTCGGATCTCCTTCATTTTATCCTCATTTCCGGTAGCAAAAATGATCTTTTTCATTCTTTAATACTTCCTTTCTTCGGCGGACGTGGTCCAAGAAACTGGTAATAGTAGGTTTTCATCATTCCATTATAGATCTTACGGTTTTTATCTGCCTTTCGGCCGATGTCATTCTCTGCCTTGTCATAGGCAGTGATCAGATACATGGACCAGCGATCCAGCCCCTTATAGCTTTCACCGATCTCACGGTACAATGCAGGGAGATTGGATTTTTCTTCGATCCGCTCACCATATGGCGGATTTGTCACGATAAAACCAAAGGGTTTGGAATGGCGGAGTTCACTGACCGGGCGCTGCTGGAAATGGATCAGTCTGTCCACTCCTGCCATTTTTGCGTTGGCGCGTGCTGCCTTGATGGCAGCTGCATCGATATCAAAGCCCTGGATATCGGTTTCAATATCAAGATTTACACGTTCTCTGGCTTCTTCTCTTGCATCCTCCCAGCATTCCTTCGGGATCAGATGCTCCCAGCTCTCGGCCAGAAAATGACGGTTCAGTCCCGGCGCCATATCCGCTGCCATCATTGCCGCCTCAATAGGAAAGGTGCCGCTTCCGCAGAACGGATCGACAAGAATACGATCCTTTTTCCAGGGGGTGAGCATCAAAAGAGCGCTGGCAAGCGTCTCGGTGATAGGTGCCTTGACAGTCATCTGGCGATACCCTCTCTTATGGAGGGATACTCCTGAAGTGTCGATTCCGATCAGAGCTACGTCTTTCATAAAGGCCACACGGATAGGAAATTCCGGACCGTCTTCCGGAAACCAGGAAATCCCGTAGATGCCTTTGAGACGCTCTACAATGGCTTTTTTCATAATGGACTGGATATCAGATGGACTGAAAAGCTTACTTTTGATGGAGTTTGCCTTGGCTACCCAGAATTTACCGTTTTTCGGTATGTAATTCTCCCATGGGAGAGCCTTGGTCTTTTCAAAAAGCTCATCAAAAGTCTCGGCCTTTACTTCGCCTACTTTCAGAAGCACACGTTCTGTGGTACGAAGGAATAGATTGGCGTCTGCCACACCCTGGGCATCAGCCTCAAAGGTTACTCTTCCGTCTTCCACCCTGGTCACTTCATAGCCAAGATCCAGTATTTCACGCTTCAGCACCGCCTCTGTTCCAAAATGACAGGGCGCCGTTAATTCCCACAGATTCATAAAGTGATCTCCCGTACTGTATTTCCTTCAAAATCTTTAATGGTAAAAATTCCGTTCTCAAGAATTGCATAGGTCGGCGGGTTACCTTCCTTTGGAATGGATACGGAACCTGGGTTCAGAAGGATATAATTCCCCATATTTTCTGCCTTCAGCACATGTGTATGACCGTGGATCAGAATGTCTCCGTCCATCATCGGCGGAAGATTATCCTTATTATAGATATGACCGTGTGTGGCGTACATCGTTTTTCCTTCGATGGCAAGGATACAGTAATCTGCCATAACCGGGAAGTCCAGGACCATCTGATCCACCTCTGCCTCACAGTTTCCGCGTACTGCATAGATCTGGTTTTTTCTCTCATTTAAAAGGCGGATGACTTCCTTTGGTGCGTATTCCTTCGGAAGGTCATTTCTTGGTCCGTGATAAAGCAGATCTCCCAGAAGCACCAGTCTCTCCGCCTTCTCCTTGTCATATGCTTCCAGCATTTTCCGGCAGTAATATGCCGAACCATGTACATCGGACGCAAACATATATTTCATAAGCTTTTCTCCTTGTAATTTGTATTGGTTTTTATCTCTGTTCTTTACATTATCATGATTTCCTTTAAAATACAAGATTTGTTACAGATATGCATTCGCAATCTGATTTGATATTGTCCGTTTTTTTTATCCGCGCACAAGATTTCTCCCTCTGTAGGCTGCAAATCCACCAATCACGGACCTGGTACGACAGCCCTGTCTTGCCAGGCTCCGGGCAGCCTGCATGCTGGCGCCGCCGCGGTCGCAGTAAAATATCAGCAGCTTATCTTTGGGAAAACGATATTTCTGATCCTGTTTTTTCTCAAGATATTCCTCCAGCTCTCTGTATGGAATATTTACCGCGTTCCGGACATGTCCCCTTCTGTAGGCGGCAGAATCCCGGAGATCTATGATAACAGCGTCGCTGCGCTCCACATAATAATCCAGCATTTTTGCAGAGATAGTTTCGATCTGAAACATGGAAAAAATCTCCTCTTTTTGGTATATTATATGGAAGCTTCCGGGTGAATGTTCCCTTATATGTATTTAAGCGGGAAAAGCCATCTCTGACTTTTCCCGCTTTTCTTATCCTTTAATATCTGTCAGAGCCTCTGTCCTTCTCAGAATCATATTCATCGGAAATTTTGTTTCCGTAGCTGCTTTTGGAACTGTTTCTGGAAGAATTTCCCGAACTGTTCTTAGAGCTGTTTTTCCCGCAGTTTCTGGAAGCACTTTCCCCGTGATTTTTTCCTGCATAATTAGACTCATTTCTGTCTGTTTCGTAATTTTTCGCCATTTGAATTACCTCCTGATGAAGTTGATTTTACGGCTTTCCCAAGCTTTCTGCCGCTTTTTATTACAGGAAATAGTATCCCAAAAAGTTTGGAGATTATTCGCCAAAATCATATTGCTTTTTTTTCCAGTTTATATTATAATCATTCTTGTAAAAAGAATTTACCCTTCAAAAATTTTTTTTACATAACCCCTTATTTAATTATTTATACTCCCCTCGAAACACCCGGTAGCTCCCCTACCGGGTGTTTCTCTATACAAAAACAAGCCGCCGGATGACGATCACAGTCGCTCCGGCAGCTTGTTTTTTTATCCGTTGATCGGATTTACATGCACCATACAGTGCTTTACATCTTTGAATTTATTCTCGATCGTATGATGTACATTTTCCGCAATATCATGTGCATCAAAAAGGGAAATACTTCCATCTGCTGCGATCTCGATATCCACATACATCTTAGATCCGAAAAGACGGGTTTTAAGAAGGTCTACTCTTCTGACGCCCGGTACCTTGAGGATCTCTCTCTTCATGGATTCCTCAGTTTTTGCATCACAGGAATGATCTACCATCTTATCAATGGCATCCCTGAAAATGTCGATCGATGCCTTGGCGATCATAACGCAGATCACGATACTGGCGATCGGGTCCAGGATCGGGTATCCCAGTCTTGCACCTAAAATACCGACAAACGCTCCGATAGAGGAAAGTGCATCTGAACGATGGTGCCATGCATCTGCCATCAGGGCTCCTGAATTGATCTTCTTTGCAGCACCTCTTGTATACCAGAACATCCACTCTTTTACCACAATGGATACCACTGCTGCAATCAGTGCAAGTGTTCCCGGAATGGCAATGGTTCCGCCGGATGTGCTTTTTACGATATCACGGGCACCGGTAATTCCGATCCCGAGACCAGTGACAAGCAGCATTCCTGCAAGGACAATGGAAGAAACACACTCCATTCTTTCATGTCCGTACTGGTGCTCTTTGTCCGATTTCTTTGTAGAAAGACGGACACCGATAATTACGATGAAGGTGCTTCCCACATCTGATGCAGAATGAATGGCATCCGAGATCATCGCTCCTGAATGTGCCACAATACCTGCGATCAGTTTAAATACAGATAATAAAAGGTTTACCAGAATACTGATCCCGGATACCTTCATTGCTGTCTGCTGTTCCCATGAAGCTGTTTTTTCTGTATCATGTATAATTGTTTTGTTTTCTGTGTGTTCCATAAACAGGACCTCCTTTTAAATATATGATCAGGTTCTTCTTATGGCACAACATTTTCCGTGAAAAAACCGGCGGTTCCTTCACTACTCGCTGCAGTGCGATTTTCCGCCGGTGTTCTTTCTTTTATATATATGGATACCTCAACTTCTACCATCTGTACCATCCATATTTTTGCAGTAAAAAAGACATACCTGCGAAACATACACTGTCCCGCAGATATGTCTGAAAGCAAAGTCACATTCCATATCCGCTGCCGCTTCCTGCGGCCCGGCCCCATGCCTTCGGATTAATATTTTCGATTCCGAAAAGCATCGCCTGCTCAGTTTGTACTGTTGATCTCGCATCCTGTTCGAATGTAATGCAGTGCAAAGAGAATTTTTACAGTCTTACTGGTCTCCCGCTTAACTTCTCAGAAAGGATACACCATATGTCCTTTGTTAGTCAAGCCAAAGTTTTTTATTTTACAGGTAGATATCTTCAACTTTCTGTTTATTCCATGTCTGGAAACATGCTTCGCACTGCACAGTTCTATATCAAATAATAAATCCTCAGTTGTTTGTCAAAAAACCGGGAGCGGATAAATCCGCTCCCGGTTAAGTCTACGATCTGTATTCAGTTGGAATGACTGATTATGCCTGCGGGCCAGCTGCAACGAGTGCTTTACCAGCTGCATTTCCTTCATATTTAGCAAAGTTCTTAACGAATCTTGCAGCAAGATCTTTAGCCTTTGTCTCCCACTCTGCAGCATCTGCATATGTGTCACGTGGGTCAAGGATTGCAGGATCTACGCCTGGAAGCTCTGTCGGAACCTCGAAGTTGAAGAATGGGATCTTCTTTGTCGGAGCTTTAAGGATAGATCCGTCAAGGATAGCATCGATGATACCACGAGTATCTTTGATGGAGATACGTTTTCCAGTTCCATTCCATCCTGTGTTAACGAGGTATGCTTTCGCACCACTCTTCTCCATTCTCTTAACGAGCTCCTCAGCATATTTTGTCGGATGAAGCTCAAGGAATGCCTGTCCGAAGCATGCGGAGAATGTAGGAGTAGGCTCTGTGATTCCACGCTCTGTACCAGCAAGCTTAGCTGTGAATCCGGAAAGGAAGTAGTACTGTGTCTGCTCCGGTGTCAGGATAGATACTGGAGGAAGTACGCCGAATGCATCTGCGGACAGGAAGATAACCTCTTTCGCTGCCGGTGCAGAAGATACAGGGCGAACAATGTTCTCGATGTGGTTGATCGGATAAGAAACACGTGTGTTCTCTGTTACGCTCTTGTCAGCGAAGTCGATCTTGCCCTCAGCATCAAGTGTTACGTTCTCAAGAAGAGCGTTTCTCTTGATCGCATTGTAGATGTCCGGCTCAGACTCTTTGTCAAGGTTGATAACCTTAGCGTAGCATCCACCCTCGAAGTTGAATACTCCGTTGTCATCCCAGCCATGCTCGTCATCACCGATCAGAAGACGCTTAGGATCTGTGGAAAGTGTTGTCTTACCTGTTCCGGAAAGACCGAAGAAGATTGCTGTGTTCTCTCCGTTAAGGTCTGTGTTTGCAGAGCAGTGCATGGAAGCGATGCCCTTCAGCGGCAGATAGTAGTTCATCATGGAGAACATACCTTTCTTCATCTCTCCGCCGTACCATGTATTAACGATAACCTGCTCACGGCTTGTAATGTTGAACATTACAGCTGTCTCAGAGTTAAGTCCTAATTCTTTGTAGTTCTCAACTTTAGCCTTGGATGCGTTGTAAACAACGAAATCCGGCTCAAAGTTCTCAAGCTCCTCAGCTGTCGGCTGAATGAACATGTTTGTTACGAAGTGTGCCTGCCATGCAACCTCAACGATGAAACGGATAGCCATACGTGTGTCTTTGTTAGCTCCGCAGAATGCATCTACTACGAAAAGTTTCTTGTTGGAAAGCTCCTTCTTGGCAAGATCTTTAACTGCATTCCATGCTTCCTGAGTTGCCGGATGGTTATCGTTCTTGTACTCATCGGATGTCCACCAAACTGTGTCCTTGGAGTTCTCATCCATAACGATATATTTGTCTTTAGGGGAACGTCCTGTGTAGATACCTGTCATTACATTGACAGCACCAAGCTCACTGACCTGACCCTTCTCAAATCCTTCAAGCTCCGGTTTGGTCTCTTCCTCAAATAATGTCTCGTAGGAAGGATTGTACACGATCTCAGTTGTTCCGGTAATACCATACTTTGTTAAATCGATTTTTGCCATCTTAACATTTACCTCTCTTCTTTAATAGTAATTATGATAGCCACCTACTGCTGCAGGTTTTTGTCATCCTGCCATAGGAATTGGTCATTCCAACATCCCTATCCACAATTATACATAAATTGTACGTAAAAGCAACCAAAAAAATTCATTTTCCGCAAAAAAATGATAAATCTTTAACAGTGACGTTTTGGTACTGTCAGATTTTACTCCATCTATACTTGACTTTTTCAGAATAATGGCTACAATATATCTGATTATAGTTATTATATATATTTATAATAGTAACTATATGATTTTAATATATAGAAAGAAGTGATTTCTATGTCAGATATTCTGATCAAACGTAATCATATGGAAATCCCTTGGCACAACTACGTAAGTACCAAGAACAGCCAGCCCATTACCGAAGCTTCTCTTTCCGAAAAAGCTTCCCTGATCGGCCGTACAGGCATGATGCTTCTCTCCTGTGGGACCGGTGCCTGGCGGGTACGGAGTTCCATGAATACATTGTCAGAAGCACTTGGTATCACCTGTTCCGCAGATATCGGACTGATGTCTATAAGCTACACCTGCTTTGACGGTGAGAGCAGTTTTTCCCATGCACTTAGTCTGACTACCACCGGCGTAAATACTTCCAGACTGAACAGGCTGGAACATTTTGTCAGTGATTTTCCTGCGGAGGGTATCCATATGAGCGGTGAAGCACTGCACAGTCAGTTAGATGAGATCGAGCGGATCCACGGGCTTTATTCCCCTGCCGCCCTGGGACTGGCTTCTGCACTGGCCTGTGGTGCATTTACTTTTCTTCTGGGCGGTGGCCCGCTGGAAATGATCCTGGCTTTTGCAGGCGCAGGCATCGGAAACGCCATCCGCTGCAAGCTTGGCAAGCATCATTTTACTCTGTTTATGTGCATTGCAGTTTCTGTTTCCTCCGCCTGTCTTGTATATGCAGGCTTCCTGAAGCTGGCAGAGCTTCTGTTCCACATTTCCGTCCAGCATGAGGCCGGGTACATCTGTTCCATGCTGTTTATCATTCCGGGCTTTCCGTTTATCACAAGCGGGATCGACCTTGCCAAGCTGGATATGCGTTCCGGTCTGGAACGACTGGCCTACGCCATTATTGTTGTAATGGTGGCTGCTGTCTCTGCCTGGCTGATGGCACTGCTTCTTCATCTGAAGCCTGTGGATTTCCTGCCTCTGGAGCTTTCGGCAGCTCAGAGGATCCTGTTCCGGCTTCTGGCAAGCTTCTGCGGGGTATTCGGCTTTTCGGTCATGTTCAACAGCCCTGTCCGTCTAGCCGCAGCTGCCGCCTTCATCGGCGCACTGTCCAACACTTTGCGTCTGGAGCTTGTTGATCTTGCCGGTTTCCCACCTGCTGCCGCGGCTTTTTTCGGAGCACTGACAGCCGGACTTCTGGCCTCCCTCATTAAAACCAAAGTGGGATATCCCAGGATTTCCATTACCGTGCCATCCATTGTGATCATGGTTCCCGGACTTTATCTCTACCGGGCAATCTACAATCTGGGGATCATGTCCCTGAATGTTTCCGCCTCCTGGTTTGCAGCTGCGATCCTGATCATCGTTGCTCTTCCCCTGGGCCTTATTTTCGCCAGGATCCTTACGGACAAAATGTTCCGCTACTGCACCTGACGGGCATACAAAAAGGACTGCTTTCTGTAGCTTCCGGTCATCAGCTATCCTTCTGATAACCGGAGCAATACAAAAGCAGTCCTTTTTTTGTACATTCTATTTCATTACGATCTCATCAGCAATCCCGATCATTTTTTCCAGGCGGTCCGCAAATTTATGGATGGGTAGAAAAACGCCCAGTCCGTCATAACGTTTGCCACCATCCTCCACAGAATCCTGCCCATAATACACAAAGGCTCTTGGAAGCTTCTTCTGAATTGCCATCATGATATCCCATACAGCCGCATAGGCCTGTGCCTCCGTTTCCTTTTCCTTTATGCTGTCCGGAAGCTCATACACCAGCAGCACACCGATATGTTCGCCCATTTTATACTCTTCAACTTCCATGGTAGCTTCATCATAGGAATGGCGCTTCCGATAGCCATACGCCAGATACATCTTTACACCAGGTTTCTCCCTGTATATCCTGCGGAACCGGTCGTAATCCCTGTCACTTACATGGATTCCCTTTTCCCGCAGAAAATTTCCGTTTTCATCTGTGAGAAACACCGGATTCTCCTGTCCATCTGCATTGAACCTGAACGGTGCCAGAAAAGAATTTCGCAGAAGATCAAACATACTGTTCTGGCAGATCGCCATAAGGAGAGCTGTCAGATCACGGTTTTTATATGCGTCCAGCAATGCATAGGCGAATTTTTCCGGAGGAAGATATCCGCATTCTATGTCTGTATCCGCATCCATGGATTCATAGAAGGTCTCCGTCAGCCGTCTGCACGCCTCCGGATCCTTCAGGATCTTTTCAAATAAAAGCTCCGCCTTTTCCTCTCTTGGGAATAATGTGCTGTTTTCCACAATTCCTCACCCTTTCTAATCTCTATGTTTACTGGAAAACATCAGAATAAAGCTGAGCAGAAGCAAAACATCCGATACCCAGATTGCCGGGATCCCCAGCCTCATGGACAGATTTCCTCCGCCGCCGGCTCCAATGGCAAAAAAGAAAATTATTCCGAAATAATAAAGAGCCTGCTTCAACTGTTCCGGACGTTTTTCACGACAATACACGGACAACGCCGCCGTGCCGCTTCGTAAATTTCCAATGCACATGGTGCTTGCATAGGAATAACCACCCACCTTCCGGAAGGTCTGTACCTGCATGGCGCAGGAAAAGGATACCAGTACGGTTGCCAGCATATCCAATTCTCCCGGCATAAATCCCACCGCAAAAAGGATCAGGATCTCGATCAGCAGGATCATCTGCCTCCAGTGAAGTTTTTTTGCATATTTAAAGGTACTCTGGATCCGCTCCGCCGCTACAACACCAATGGCAAAGGCTAAAACAGGGAACAGGTACCTTAAGCCCTCTCCCCACTGTCCTGTCATAAAATTTTGGCTCATCAGAACCACGTTGCCTGTCTGGGCGTTGGAAAACACCTCATCTCTTGTAAAGTATGTGTAGGCATCCTGAAATCCGCCGGACATTGCCAGAAATACACTTGTGATAAAAGCTTCTGACATCTGCCGGTCTGCGCTCTGCAGCTTTCTGCCTCCTGAAACCACTCTAAATCACTCCTGTCATTGATTTTTTTCCTCGGGTGTATTATAGTTTGCTCAGAAGCAAATGTAAAAAGTATTATTAATATCGTAAACATATTAAAATCATATCACAGGATGGAGACAATACATGATCACTTACGACTACTACCGGATCTTTTATTATGTAGCCCAGTATAAGAGCTTTACCAAGGCAGCAAGAGCTCTTCACAACAATCAGCCAAATATCACCCGCTGTATGAACAACCTGGAGCAGGAGCTGAAATGTACGCTCTTTCTCCGCTCCAACAAAGGAATCGCACTTACACCGGAAGGCCGCCAGCTTTATGAACACGTTGCCCTGGCTTTTGAGCAGCTGTCCCTAGGCGAGGAGGAGATCCGCCAGAACGGAGAGCTGGAGCATGGTCTGGTTTCCATCGGCGCCAGCGAAAATGCCCTGCGTCTGATCCTTCTGGAAAAGCTGGAGCTGTTCCGCGAGCAATATCCCCATGTTCGCCTGCGCCTCTTTAACCATTCTACTCCTCAGGCAGTACAGGCACTGAAAAATTATGCGGTGGATTTCGCTATTGTCACCACTCCGATCTCCATCCGCAAACCTTTACAGAAAAAAAGTCTCCTGCGTTACCGGGAGATCCTTGTATGCGGAAGCAAATATAAGGATCTGACCACTGCCCCTATCAGCATCCATGAGCTTCAGGATCTGCCCTTTGTAGGTCTTGCGGAAGGGACCAGCACCAGAGAAATGTATATGAATTACTTTATGGAAAACCGTGTTTCTTTTCATCCTGACATCGAGGCAGCAACTACAGACCAGGTCCTTCCCATGATCGTCCACAATCTGGGAATCGGCTTTTACCCCGAGCCCCTTGCACGGGAAGTGATCAATGACGGGAAGATTTTTGCCCTTCAGCTTAAGGAGCCGCTCCCTCAGAGAGAGGTCTGCTTAGTCACAAACAGCAGTACTGCCATGAGTACTGCTGTCAAAAAAGCTATTGAATTTATTGTGTAAATCCCTGAGGCGGATCAGCCATTTATATTTATTGCTCCACTGTCCGCTCAATATGCATGGCAAGATAACCAATCTCGATAGGGTCCAGCTTTTTCCCAAGGCTTTTGCCCAGACTCTCGCAGACATCCTCTGCGATCCTGTAGGATTCCGGATATTTTTCTTCTATATATTCATTCATATCCAGCTTCAGTGTCTCCCCTGTGGAGACACGGGCTACCATATATTTGATATGGTTCATCATACGGTTGTAGGACAGGGAGATCACATCGATCTTTCTTCCTGTGGCCATCTCGATCATGGCGATGCATTCCCGTACCGTTCTTGCTGTCTGCATGGCAACAGACACCTTTTCATCTCCAAGTGCTGAGTGAATATGAAGTGCCACATATCCCACCTCATGCTCGTCGATCTCAATATCCATCCGCTCCTTCAGGATCTTCTTCAATACCTCCGCCACCTTGAATTCGCTGTAAAAAAGCACCTTGATATCATCAGTCAGAGGATTGCTGATCTGCTCATGATTCCGGATACGTCCCACTGCAAAGGAAATATGATCAGCAAGGGGAAACAGGATCCTTCTGTCTATGGTATCCCCAAAGGTCTTCTCAGCTTCTCTCAATATCTCATCTGCGATCTCCAGAAATTCCGGTGCTACGCTCTTTGCCAGTTCTTTTGCTGAGCCACGTTCTGTCTCCTGAGCCAGCCTGTAAATAGTACAGTCTGCCGAAGCCTCAAAACGCTGGCTGACCTTCTTTCCAAATCCCACACCTTTTCCCAGAAGTACATATTCCTGGTTTTCTTCCATATTTATGGCAATGATGCCGTTATTGTTTAATACCTTGCTCACTCTGTACATCTTTTTCCCCACCATTTTTATATATCCTGCTGCTTTTCCACATTCCACCACTGTCTGCCCCGGATTTTCAGTCGACATTTTTGTCTGCAGCTGTTGATTTTCTTTATCGTAACAGAATCTTTCTTTTGTGTAAAGTCCTTCTGACAGACAGTTATTTTCTTTGCCACAGGAAAAGCGCGCCCGGGCATTAGGCGCGCTTTTCACAAAACCAATCTTCTATATTATTGCTGAAAAATTTCCTATTCTTCCACAGTCTCTACTGCGAACAGCGGCTCTCCTGCCTTGATCTCTCCATTGGCAAGAAGGCGTACTCTCTGATTATCCTCGATCTCTGTGCAAAGGATCGGAGAACATAAGGACGGAGCGTTTTCTGTAAGATACGGGATGTCAATCTTCATCAACGGCTCGCCTTTTTTTACATGCTGTCCCTGCTCTACCAGGATCTCGAAGCCTTTTCCTTCCAGCTTTACAGTGTCAATGCCGATATGGAGGAGCATAGGAAGATCTGTATCTGTCTGGAATCCGATGGCATGCTTTGTGTCAAAAATAAACTCTACCTCGCCGTCTTCCGGAGCACAGATCACCGGGTCCTTCGGTGTGACTACAGCACCCTCTCCCATCATTCCTTCCGCAAAGCCTTCATCCGGCGCTGTGGAAAGGTCTGCAGCGATACCGGTTACCGGGCTGTAGACAATCGCTGTTCTGAGAACCTTTTTCTCCGGCTGCATGTTGGCTTCGGATGTCGGAGCTGTGTTCTGAGCAGCCTCACCTGTACTTTCTGCTGTACGCTCTGTATCAGACTGAGCCTGATTTTCCGCATTGTCTGTTTCTTTCTCATTTGCACCTTCAAAATATTCATTCGGCGCTGTCTCCAGATAATCCTCCAGCTTGGATTTGATCACAGTTACCTGCGGACCGTAGATGATCTGCACGCCCTGGCCTTTTTTCACGATTCCTCTGGAGCCTGTTGTTTTCAGAATGTCGTCGTTAACTCTTGCTGCATCATGGACGGTGATACGGAGTCTTGTTGCACAGCAGTCCACATCACTGATGTTTTTCTTTCCGCCAAGACCGGCTGTGATGGCTTCACTTACCGGATCTGCGGATGTGCTTCCTGCTGCTTCACCGGCTTTTCCGGCTTCTTTTCTCGCGTTTACATCTGCTTTTGTATAAAGCTTTGTTTCTGTGTCGTCATCCTCACGTCCCGGAGTCTTGAAGTTGAACTTTTTGATCAGGAAGGTGAAGATCACATAATAGAGAATAAAGTAAATGATACCTACCGGGATAATCCTGAGCCAGCTTGTCTTTGCATTTCCCTGAAGGATCCCGAACAGGAACAGATCAAGGAAACCTCCGGAAAAGGTAAGTCCTACTGCAATGTTCAGCATATGTGCGATCATATAAGCCGCGCCTGCAAGAACAACCTGTACCGCAAACAATGCAGGAGCTACAAACAGGAAAGAGAACTCCAGTGGCTCTGTGATTCCTGTAAGCATACATGCAAGGGCTGCGGAAAGAAGAAGTCCGCCTGCTGCTTTTTTCTTCTCAGGCTTTGCACAGCGGTACATGGCAAGAGCTGCTCCCGGAAGACCGAAGATCATGAAAATGAACTCTCCGGAAAAATATCTTGTTGCATCTGCGCTGAAATGCGCTACATTTGCGGAATCTGCAAGCTGGGCGAAAAAGATGTTCTGTCCGCCCTGTACCATCTGGCCTGCAACCTCCATAGTCCCGCCAACGGCTGTCTGCCAGAATGGCATATAAAATACGTGATGAAGTCCGAAGGGGATCAGCGCACGTTTGATAATACCGAAGATCAGAGTTCCGATATAGCCGCTGCCTGTTACAAGACCGCCCAGAGCATAAATACCGTTCTGGACTGCCGGCCATACGAAATACATCAGGATTCCCACAAACATATATACAATGGTGGAAATGATGGGCACAAATCTGGAACCGCCGAAGAAGGAAAGTGCGTTTGGAAGCACGATCTTATGAAAACGGTTATGCAAAGCCGCAACACCAAGGCCGACGATGATACCGCCAAACACACCCATCTGTAAGGACTGGATGCCGCAGACAGAGGTTACAGTACCTTCCAGAACGCTTTTTGCGATCTGTCCGTCTGCTGTGATCTTACCATTTACTACCAGCATACCATTGATGGCTACATTCATAACGAAGTAAGCGATCAGTGCAGAAAGAGCTGCTACCTCTTTCTCTTTTTTTGCCATACCGATGGCCACACCTACTGCAAAGATCAGCGGCAGGTTATCAAATACCGCGCTTCCGACTTTGTTCATAATGATCAGGAGTGCATGTAAAATCGTTCCGTCTCCCAGAATCTTCTGAAGTCCGTAGGTTGCAATGGTTGTTTCATTTGTGAAGGAACTGCCGAATCCAAGAAGCAGGCCTGCCACAGGAAGGATTGCTATGGGAAGCATAAAGGAACGTCCCACTCGCTGCAAAACTCCGAAAATCTTGTCTTTCATGTTTTCTCTCCTTTTCTTTCGACGTTTTGGAGCGGGAGTCTTTTAAGTGGGCAACAAAAAAAGACACCAACCCCCATAAACGTCAAATAATAACATTTATGACTGGTTAATGCCTGCTTATCAGTTACACACCAAATCTGAAATACACTATACGGGTTTTGTTCTTCTGTGTCAAGGAGTAATTTAATTTTTTCCCAAAAAGATATCTCCTCATATCACGATCCGCTCCGTTGCCAGCAATCCCTCGCGGAATATTACCTGTGAACAGCAGCCATATAGCTTCTATTCTCAGAAAGTATGCAGAAACGAAACAGACCGGAAATTCACTTATCTTGACTTTATTCTTACTTATGATAAGATGAACATAGAATGTCCGGCAGCAATGTTTTTTGCCCAGACCACACTATACATTTCATAAAAACGGAGGTACTTTTCCGATGAATACCATCAAGAAATTCATCCACTACTACGGCCCGTACAAAGCGGTCTTTTTTATTGACCTGATCTGTGCAGCCGTTATCAGTCTGGTAGATCTTGCTTATCCCCAGATTCTTCGTACTATGACAAAAACTCTCTTTACACAGGATAAGGATATTATTCTTCATGCCCTCCCTGTGATTGCAGCTTCTCTTTTTGTTATGTACATTGTGCAGAGTCTCTGCAAATATTATGTAACCTATCAGGGACATATGATGGGTGCAAAGATGGAACGTGATATGCGCCGGGAGCTTTTTGACCATTACCAGGAGCTGTCTTTTTCCTATTACAGCAGGAATAATTCCGGTCAGATGATGAGCAAGCTGGTCAGTGACCTTTTTGACATTTCCGAGTTTGCACATCATGGTCCTGAGAATCTTTTTATCTCTCTGGTAAAGATCGTCGGTGCTTTTATCTTCTTGGTCTTTATCAACAAGAAGCTTGCACTGCCGCTGATCCTCCTGGTGATCGTAATGTTTGTGTTTTCCTTCCGCCAGAATGCAAAAATGCAGGAAACCTTCATGGAAAACCGTCGTAAGATCGGAGATGTAAATGCTAGTCTTCAGGATACGCTTTCCGGAATCCGCGTGGTGCAGTCCTTCGCAAACGAGGACATCGAACGTGCCAAATTTAAGAAAAGCAATGAAGCGTTCCTTGTTTCCAAAAGAGATAATTATCACTGCATGGGAAGCTTCATGAGTTCCAATCTTTTCTTCCAGGGCATGATGTACCTGGTAACTCTTGTTTACGGCGGCTATCTGATCGCTCAGGGTGAAATGCAGACTGCAGATCTTGCCATGTATGCCCTGTATATTGGAATCTTTATCAGCCCCATCCAGATCCTGGTGGAACTTGTGGAAATGATGCAGAAGGGTCTTTCCGGTTTCCGCCGTTTCCTGGATGTGATGGAAACAGAATCCGAGATCAGGGATGCAGACAACGCTGCGGAGCTTACGGACGTGAAAGGACATGTGCGTTACGACCATGTTTCTTTTCATTACAGCGATGATGAAACTCCTGTGCTTTCCGATATCTCTATTGATATCCCGGCTGGAAAATCCATTGCCCTGGTGGGACCTTCCGGAAGCGGAAAAACCACGATCTGCTCTCTCCTGCCCAGATTTTATGATGTGACCGGCGGTTCCATTACTGTAGACGGAAAGGATATCCGCGGGCTGACTCTTAAGAGCCTTCGAAGCCAGATCGGTATGGTACAGCAGGATGTCTATCTTTTTGATGGAACCATCAAGGATAATATTGCCTACGGAAAGCCCGGAGCTTCCGATGAAGAGATCATCAAAGCCGCCAAATGTGCGAGTATCCATGACTTTATCATGGAGCTTCCGGATAAATACGACACTTATGTCGGAGAACGTGGCACACGCCTTTCCGGCGGACAGAAACAGCGGATTTCCATTGCACGTGTATTCCTTAAGAATCCTCCGATCCTGATCCTGGATGAGGCCACCAGCGCTCTGGATAACGAAAGCGAACGTTGGATCCAGAAGAGTCTGGAGGAGCTTTCAAAAAATCGTACTACCATTACGATCGCGCACCGGCTTTCTACGATCCGTGATGCGGATGAGATCATTGTGATCACGGAGGAGGGTATCGCCGAAAGAGGCACTCATGCTGAACTGCTTGAGAAGAATGGATTGTATGCTGCATATTACAATATGTAGAAAGATACGAGGGAGGCGCTTCGCTGTCCCACTGAGATTTTTATAGGGCAAAATAAAAGGCTGCTGTATACCTTATCAATAGTGATATAGATATATAGCAGTCTTTTTATTTGTCAATTACTATCTTTTCAAAAAATTCAATCAAAGATTACAGCAGATAAACCGGAAGCTCGTCTTTAATTCCTACTGGCTGGTTGTTGTCCGGCTCATCTTTCTTTGGGGTGAGGAATTTGGCCTGGAGTTCGTCGGCGTTTCCTCCGCTGATCACGTTCTGGGCTACAGTTCCTGTTGTTTCTGCTGCAGCTGTTTTCTTTGCTGCGGTTTTACGTGCTGTTGTTTTTCTGGTAGTGGTTTTCTTTGCTGTTGTTTTTGTTGCGGCTGCTTTCTTTGCTGTGGTCTTCTTTGCAGGAGCTTTGGCTGCTGTTTTCTTTGCTGTAGTTTTTTCTGCCGCTTTTTCAGCTGTTTCAGCTTTTACCTCTGACGGCTTCTCTGCTGCTTTAACCTCAGCCTCTTTTACCTCTGTTTTTGTTTCTGTTTTGGATGCTTTTTCTGCATTTACTGCTCTTGCGATGCTTGCTTTACCTACTGACACGATTCATTACCTCCTCTGCCAATGCTATGTACTCTTTTGCGCTGCGGCTGCTTTTTTTGAACTCCACAACTGGTTCACTGCTGTCCTGGGACCATTCGATGGAGCTGTCTACACGGATAAAAGATTCGAAAAGATAGATTCCTTCCATTTCTTTCAGTGTTTCCATAGTCTGTTTGAAATAATTCTTTCTGGCATCTGCCTTGGTTACTACGATTCCCAAAACCTTTAAATCCGGAGCGATCTCCCTGACTTCATTGAGGAAATCAAACATATTTGCAAGACCAAACATACCCCACGGACTTGCCTCTACCGGAACAAGAACATAATCGGATGCACATAAAATATTCATCACCCAGCCGCCAAGAGTAGGCGGTGCATCAATGAGAATGTAATCGTACACTCCGGAATCTTTAACCTTCTGCAGACATTTCCGCAGGATAAACTCTCTCTGCCATTTTGTAAAAAGCTCATATTCCACGGAGCTCATCAGCGTAGACGACGGAACCAGATCCAGATTCTCATACTTCGTATGCACGATAAAATCGCTGAGATCCGACTGATGACCGATAGCATAATAGAGATTCTTTTCCCCTGCTGCCATCTCAAGCACTTCTTCCTCCGAAAAAAAAGAAAGGGAAAGATTCAGCTGCATATCACCGTCTACCATCAGTACCTTCTTACCCATGCCGGCCAGTGCCGCTCCCACATTGGAACAGCTGGTGGACTTTCCGCTGCCGCCCTTATTATTTGCAAAACAGATCGTTACTGTATTTCCCATTACAGCCTCCCGACAACATAATTTCGTATTTTCTGTCACTTGCCCTTATTATAATATAACGTTCTCCTAAAAACAAGCACATCCCCCATAAAACCACGAAAACCGACAAAATAACCTCACATAAAACAACAGTATATACACCCAAAAACAGCAGGTTCCGGATCACTCCGAAAACCTGCTGTCCTGATTCGCTGACTATTATTATTTT